>DRPO01000357.1 GCA_011330835.1 Gammaproteobacteria bacterium
CAAACTGGAGAGTTCGAGCAGACATTTCTGTACGAATGCGGATTCGCACAGGTAGGCTTCGATTCAATCCTGTCATCCTGAAGGAATGAACCTCACCGTTTGAGACTGAGCCGTCGATACCTGCGACTCACACTGCGATCAAGAATACCTCGTTCAGGGCATGTAGATTTTCGTCGAGAGCAAGGTGTAAAAACGCAATGACGCGGCGGATTTCGGCGATGTGACAAATGTCGCCAACCCAACCGAACTCCAATTTCTCCATGGCCTGCCGTCATTCCGGGCTGAGTGGAGCGAAGACCCGGAATCCAGCCCGTGGTACTGGATTCCCGTCTTCGCGGGAATGAACGAGTTAGTCGGTATCAGTACAACGCCATATTGTCCCGGTGGATCAGTTCGGGCTCGTCGACATAGCCCAGAATCGCCTCGATTTGCCGGCTGGGTTTGCCGATGATCTTGCGAACTTCTTCCAGATCGTAATTGATTAGTCCGCAGGCGAGGGGTTGACCTTCGCTGTCCATGCAGCGCACCGCGTCGCCGCGAACGAAATCCCCGCTGGCGGAGATGACGCCAACCGGCAGCAGGCTGCCGCATTCGGCCAGGGCCTTGGCCGCGCCCTTGTCCACGACGATTTCTCCCTTGGGCCTCATGTGGCTGGCGATCCACTGCTTGCGCGCCGTGACCGGCTTGCGGCTGGCGACGATGCGGGTTCCGAGGCGCTCGCCGTCGGCGACGCGACGAATGACGCCGGGCTCCCGTCCGGCCGCGATGATGGTGTGCGTTCCGGATCGGGCGGCCCTCCGGGCGGCCATGACCTTGGTGCGCATGCCGCCGAGGCTGAGCTGGGAGGCGGATTCGCCGGCGAAGTCGAGCAATGCGTCATCGTCGGCGTTGGCCTGCGGGATCAGTTGGGCCTGGTCGTTCATGCGGGGATCCGCGTCGAACAGGCCGGGCTGGTCGGTGAGCAGCAGCAGGGCGTCGGCGTCGACCAGGTTGGCGACCAGCGCGGCCAGCGTGTCATTGTCGCCGAAACGGATTTCGTCGATGGCGACCGTGTCGTTTTCGTTGACCACGGGAATGACGCCGAGATCCAGCAGCGTCCGCAGCGAGCTGCGCGCATTCAGATAGCGCTTGCGGTTGGTCATGTCGTCGTGGGTCAGCAGAATCTGGGCGCTGTGCAGGCCATGTTCGCGAAAGCGGCTTTCGTAGGCCTGGATCAAGCCCATCTGGCCAACCGCCGCCGCGGCCTGAAGTTCGTGAATGGCCTTTGGACGCTGTTTCCAGCCCAGGCGGGTCATGCCCTCGGCGACCGCGCCGGAGGAGACCAGCACCACCTCGCGGCCCGACTCGCGCAGTCGGGCGATTTGTTCCGCCCAGTCCTTGAGGCCGGCGTGGTTGAGGCCGGCTCCGTCGTTGGTCAGCAACGCGCTGCCGATCTTGATGACCCAGCGACGCGCCTGACGGATCGTCTCGTCCATCACGCCTCCTCCGCCTGCTGATCGAAATACTGGAGAATCCGTTTCATCAAGGGATCCAGGCCTTCGCCCGTGGCCGCCGAGATGACATGCGTGGGGCCTTGCCATCCCAGTTCGACCGTCAGCGCCTTCACGGCGGCGTCGCGCTCATCCTCGGGCAGCAGGTCGATTTTGTTGATCACCAGCCAGCGGGGCTTGTCGATCAGCTCGTGGCCGTATTTCTCCAGTTCCCTCTCCAGTTTTCGCACCGCATCGACGGGCGACTCGGAAGGGTCGGGCGGGGCGATATCCACCAGGTGCAGCAACAGTCGGGTGCGCGCCAGGTGCTTCAGAAAACGGATGCCGAGGCCAGCCCCCTCGGCGGCGCCCTCGATCAGCCCGGGAATGTCGGCGATGACAAAGCTGCTGAACGGGGCGGGGGTGACCACGCCGAGATTGGGGTGCAGGGTGGTGAACGGGTAGTCGGCGATCTTCGGCTTGCTGTGGGAGACCTTGCTGATCAGCGTCGATTTTCCGGCGTTGGGGAAGCCCAGCAGGCCGACATCGGCCAGGACTTTCAGCTCCAGCTTCAACTCGCGGGTCTCGCCGGGGCTGCCTTTCGAAAACTGCCGGGGGGCCCGATTCGTCGAGCTTTTGTAACGCGTATTGCCCAGGCCGTGGAACCCGCCTCGGGCCACCAGCAGCTCATCGCCGGGCTCGACCAGTTCTCCGATTTCCTCGCCGGTCTCCTTGTCGTAAACAATCGTCCCGACCGGAACGGGGATCTTCAAATCCTCGCCGCTTTTGCCCGTCCGGTTGCGCCCCGCGCCGGGGTCGCCGCTTCGGGCCTTGAATACCCGCGAAGTGCGGAAATCCGCCAGCGTATTGAGATTTTGATCCCCAACGAGGTAAACGCTGCCTCCGTCCCCGCCATCGCCGCCATCCGGCCCCCCGAACTCGATAAATTTCTCCCGTCTGAAACTGACGCAACCGTGCCCTCCGTTGCCGGCCTTGACAGTAATGGTGGCTTCATCAACGAATTTCATTGGGAACGGACAATTGAACCTATGCGAGCAAAAAAGCCCCGCTAAAGGCGGGGCTCGATTATACTTCTCGCGATCAAGAGCGCTCCATTCGGAGCATGTGTCTTTTCGCTCAGGCGCTTAAAGGCTCGATACTAACGTACTTACGCTTTTTCAGGCCCTTCACCTGGAACTTTACGGTGCCGTCAATCTTGGCGAACAGCGTGTAGTCCTTGCCACAACCCACATTCTCGCCGGGGTGAAACTTGGTGCCCCGCTGCCGGACGATGATATTGCCCGCCTTGACGAATTGACCGCCGAAGCGCTTGACGCCCAGGCGTTTGGAAATCGAATCGCGACCGTTCTTGGAGCTACCGCCTGCTTTCTTGTGTGCCATCTATCTGTCCCTCACCTGTTTACCTTGATTCATCAGCGCTTTGCGGATCGCTCGCAGGAATGGCGCTTTCGCTTGCCGCTTCTGGCGCGGATTCGCTGATCGCTGACTTGCCGGACCCCCCCAGGCTGATGCCTGTAATTTCGACCTCGGTATAAGACTGGCGATGCCCCATCTGCTTGCGATGATGCTTGCGCCGCCGAAACTTGACGATCTCGACCTTCTTGCCGCGCCCGTTGGATTGCACCGTCGCGCTGACATTGCCGCCCTCGATATAGGGCGCGCCAATGCTGATGTCGTCGCCATCGGCAACCATCAGCACCTTGTCGAACACCACCGAGTCGCCAGCCTCGACGCCCAGCTTCTCAACGCGAATGATATCGCCTTCGGATACCCTGTATTGCTTGCCGCCTGTAGCGATTACCGCGTACATGTTGCTCTCCGCTCAAACCGTGGAAAAAAAGAGGACGAATCTTACCGATGCGGCCCGGGCGGGTCAACCGTTGGGCCGGATTTCTCGCCTATTTCCCTCCCAGAAGACCGTTTCCAATGAATAGTCAATTATAATCAATGGGTTATGCTTTTGGAGAGAATCTAAAGAGCCGTTCGAAGATTCAGGTGTTCCACGAAGGGCAAGAAGTCCTTGTCAGCATGGAGTAGCGGGAGATCGTGTTGGATACAAAAACTGGCGATGATCACATCGGTGGTTTTTCGAACTGTAATTCCCTGTTTTCGGAGCATCCGATAGTTGTCAGCGGCGCGAATGGCCAAATCTCGACCGAGAAGATCGTAAATGGTGAGAGAGGTAAGTAGTTTCCTGGCGGTGCGGTAGTCTTTGTCGAGGCGAAATCCTTGTAGTACTTCGGCAAGAATCAAATCGCCAAGCCCAACCGGCTCCAGGCCCAGCAGGGCGTCAAGGCGTTCTGTTTCGGGTGTTGGCGCGCCATTGAAGTACACAATCCACACACTCGAATCCACGAGCACCATCAGTCATTCCGCATGTCGTCCAGATCGCCTTCCCAACGCAACTTGCCTCGAAATCGCCGAATATCCTCCTGTTTTTTCAGCCTGATCACCGTCTTGAGGCCAAGTTCCTCCGCTTCGCGCTTTGTTTTTAGCCCGGTCAATTGCAGGGCGTCATTCATCAGGTTGTCATCAATCACTATGTTTGTTCGCATGCGGATAACTCTGTGTGTATAAAAGTCTCTATTCTTACACATTAGAGCTGTTGGGGCGCGAAGTTGTCAAGCAAATGATGTGGCGCCCTGGTCAGAACATGACGTTGAGCGCCCAGGCGGCGATTTGGGGGCAGGCCTGGCGGAATTCTTCGTAGTTCAGGGCGGTGCGCCAGGCGATTTCCGTTTCCTCGTAGTCGCCGACCCAGGCGATTTTCTTGTCGGCAATGAGATTGTAGCGCTTGTTTTCGCTGAGTTGGTGGTTTTGCGGGAGCATTTCGCGGAAGCAACCGGGGTCGAACTCCGATTTGCTGACCTTGGATTGCCAGAAATCTCTGCAGAGTTCTCCGAGTGCGTCCATGGTGGCGTTTTCGTCGGTGATCGCGCCGTTTTCGATATCGTCGAGCAGGGCGCGGGCCTGGTCATACAGTTTCTGGTAGGTTCCGCCCCGGTCGTGTTTGAGGTCGGCCTGGTGGTTGTGCAGGTGGTCGAGCAGGGCGATGTAGGGGCGCGATGCCTTGATGGCGTCGATATCGACGGGTTTGGCGATGGTTTGGAGGTTGTCGAGGTCGCCGATGAGGACGACGTCGATCAGTTCGGTCTGCTTCTTGAATTCGGCTAGCCAGTACTGGTTGATGTCGTCGCGGAACAGGCCAAGGCGATGGGGGGCGTCGAGCAATTGACGGGCCGCGTCGGGCAGGTCGGCGCTGGATTCGGTGAACCCGAACGAGGCGATGATTCGCATCAGGTCCTCCATCTCGCACAGCCCCCTCGGGTCGATCTGCACCAGACGGTCGGATATGGATACCAAGTAGTTGGTCATTGCTGGTTGGCCCGGCGTAAACGCAGTCGAATTGTCGACCAGCGAACGGGGCGAGTCCAGAATTTTCGGATGAACGTCTGGGCTGGCGGGGACGAGTCAGCGCGTTTCGAGTTCGTAGATAAGGTCCATCGACTGGTTGTCGTCGCCGGATTCGGCTTCCAGGTGCAGTTTGGAGGAGAGGCGGTATTTGAGCAGGAAGCTTTCCGACTGGGTGAACAGTTTGGTGGCGTACTGGATGTAGAGCCGGGGGGTGAGGAATTTGCCGAGGATCAGGGCGCTGTCGGTGATGTCCTGGCCAGGCTGGATGGCGAAGGTGTCGAGGCCGGCGTGTTTTCTCAGCTTGTCGAGCGAGCCGGCGCTGCTTTTCAGCCCCAGCCGGACGGCGGCGTTGAGCAGCAGGTTGGAGTCTTGCTGGCCCAGTCCGCTGAGGGGTTTGCCGGTCAGCAGGTAGGCGAGGGCGTCGGTTTCTTCCATGGCGGGGACGCTGAACACGCTGCTTTCGGGTTGTTGCAGCGTGCCGCGCAGCTCCAGGCCAACCTTGACGTTGTCGTCGGCGATGTCGCGAATGGCGCGGACGCTCAATCTCGGCGCCTTGAGCGGGCCGTTGAAATAGAGATCGCCTTTTTCGATTTTCAATTGCTGGCCGTAGGCCTTGTACTCGCCTTCGAGGAGCCGGATGACGCCGTCCGCGTCCACCGCCGTGTCGGATCGTTGCGAGATGATGAGTTCGCCGCCAAGCCGGCTTTTCAGTCCGAATCCGTTGATGTTCACGGCGTCGCCCAGGATCAGTTTGATGTTGGCGATAAACGGCCAGGGGACTTCATCCCCGGGGCGCGGCTCTCCGAGAATGATTTCGTCCTGCGTTGGCGTGACGCCGGAGGCCCGGAGGTTGCCCAGGGATATCGACGCCTTGGGGACGGTGACTTCTCCGCTGACGCCGATGCCATGGCGACTGGCGGCGATTTTCAGTCTGGGCGAAACGGCGACCGTGGCTTCCGGCAGGTTGCTGGCGAGAAAGTCCTCGCCGGTGGCGTCCAGCGTCATCCACCATTCGGGATAATGGGCCCAGTCGATCGAGCCCTGGAGTGAAACCTTGCCATCGCCGGACTGGGCGGAGCCGGTAAAACTGGCCGATTTTTCAGGCTTGATCTGGCTGGTCAACGCCATGTCGCGGAGTTCGATGCCCAGGCGGGGCAGCCGCGCGAAACCGTCCCGCAGGGCGATCTCTCCGGAGACCGCGGGTTTTTCCAGTGGCCCGTCGAACTGAATGTCGGCCGCCAGTTTGCCCCTGGGCGAGAGAATATCGTCGTTGAAAAAACCGAGCCATTCCATGCGCTGGAATTTCGCCCGTGCGGTTCCCTTGATCGACTGATGTTCGAGGTCGAGATCCAGCGTCGTTTCCAGGTAATCGGCCTGATCCAGCGTCGCCTTGCCCGCGCCGTGGTACACGTTGTCTTTTCCGGTGATCTTGAAGGTTGCGTCGATGGTCTCCTTGAGGCTGGCGGCTTCTGGCAGCCACGGTTTCAAACGGGTGAGCGCGACGCCCGCCACCGAAAGACTGGCCTGGGCATTGCCCGTCCGGTCGATGTCGCCATCCAGACAGATTTTTTCCCGCGCCCTTTCCAGACACAGGGGCGAGAGCTTTTTCCCGTTGCTGGAAATTTCAATGGCGGCGGGCTGTCGGAGCACATGCTTTTTCAGGAAGCGGTTCGACAGCTCCATGGCCTGGATTTCCCCGTTCCAGCGTTTTTCCTTCCCGTTCCATTCCCCCCGCAGACGCGCGGCGACCTTGGTTTCCAGTGGGCCGTTGTTGATATGAAGCGTGCCCCTTTGACGTTGCAGGGAAAACAGCCCTGAAATATCCGCCTGTTCGATGGTTTGAGCGCCAAGCGCCAGTTTGCCGGCCTCGACCGACCCGGCATATTCCCCGGAGAAAATGCCGGGCTCAATCGTCAGCTTCGCGTCCGCCGCCGAAAACGTCTCCCAGGCCAAGTCCCTGGCGCTCAGTTGAGCGGTGAAAACCGGATGGGTCAGCGGCCCGGTGATTTTTCCGTTGCCCGACAGGCTGCCTTCCAGGCCGGGTACAGCGGCGGCGAGATTGGCGGCGGCCACGCTGGCGTCGAGCACGGCGATATTTCCCGGATAGATTTTGCCGCGTAAATCCAGACGATTGTTTTCTATTTCCAGCCGGGTCCGGGGCAGGGCGAGAACGCCATCCTTCCAGTTCGCCGTGGCGTCGAGCTTGACAGGGTAATTCCTGACGCTGCCGGTCAGCGCGATCTTGCCGGACAATGTCTTGCCTTCCAGCGCGAGAGTTCCGCGGGTTTCGAGACTCCCCGGAAAGTCGGCGTGGAGCGCGCCGGGGTTCAGCTTGTTGCCGTGAAATGTCAATTCACCCCGAACGCCCTGCCGCCAGCCAATATGTCCCTTGCCCTGAATTTCCCCGTCGAGCAGGTCGGCCAGCAAGCTGTGAATATCGATGCCGGACAGGTTGCCCTCGCCGTTGACCGCGATGCGGACATCGGGCAGGGCCTTCTTATTGATCCGCGTGGTTGCCGCGATGGCGTAGTTGTCCAGATCGCCCTGGATCGCGGCCTGGACTGGCCGGGGCAGTTGTGGCGTGGTGATTTGTCCAGTGACATCCAGCGACAGCGGGCGCGTGAAGCGCAGACCGCCGGCAATGTCGTAATGCAGTTGCAGGAAGCGGCTCTTGAGTTCTCCGAAGGTGAGTTGATTGCCCTGGAGTCGCAGCCCGGTCGCCTGGTTATCGCTGAAAACGAGATCCTTGTGATTCATCCGGACCGTCAGCGTATCGATCCGAAGCGCGTTGATCAGCACGGCGAGGGGCGATTGGAAACCGGAACGTGACGGGCTGTTCTCGCGCGGTTTGATGTCGATGTCCACTTGTTCGGCCTGGAGTGTTTCGATATGGATTTTTTTGTCGAGCAAGGCCGAGAGCGAATAACGGCTTTTGACCCTGGCGAGATGGATGGCGAATGCCTTGTTCGCATAGTCGATTTTCTCCGCCGAGAAGCCGCGCAGGAACGTTCCGGAAAAGGCTTCCACGGAGAGTCCAATGTCGTACTCGGCCAGCAGCCTGTCCACGGCCCATTTCGATCCGGCGGGCGTGGCGAGAACCCAGATCAGGCCGGCGCCGGCGAGCAACAGCGCCAGCAGCAGCGCCCAGTAGAGGGATGCGAAGACGCTTCTCACAGGTCCGGCCCCATGCTGAGGTGGAGGCGGATAGCGTCGCCGTTTCCCTCCAGGTCGTGCGCGAGATCCAGCCGGATGGGGCCGATGGGCGAGTGGTAGCGCACGCCGATGCCGGCCGATTTTTTCAGTTCATATTTGTCGAAATGATTGAACGCATTGCCGGCGTCGACAAAAAAGGCAACCGACCAGGGCTGTTTCACCATCGTCTCGTATTCGATGCTTCCGGAGAGGAAGTGCTTGCCGCCAATGACCTCGTCCTGATCGTTTTTCGGCCCCAGGGATTTGTAGGCAAAACCGCGCACGCTGTTATCGCCGCCGGCGTAGAATCTCAACGAAGCGGGCAGTCGGGGAAAGTCGTTGACATAGCTCAGGCCAGCCCCGCCCCGCAGCAATATCCGGGATTGACGGGCGGCGGGGCGGATGATCTTGATCGAGCCGGTCAGTTGTCCAAAATCGAGATCGGAGAGCAGGCCTTCCACGGCGATCTGCGTGTTGGCGGCAATCCGCCAGCCCGAGCGGGGAAAGAGGAACGAGGGTCTCTTGGAGCGGCTGACGCCAAATCCGGGCATCAGCAGTTTGACGTTGGCCTCCGAATCGGCGGTCGTGAAATCCTCGCTCAGAAATTCCAGCGAGCTGATCGTTTTCCAGCCATTGCCCTGGGTGCGAACCAGTTTGGCGCCGGCCTTGATGGTGCGGCTGAGGCTGGTGTCGGTGCGCTCCTCGCGCGAGCCGAGGCCGAGATTGAGCTTGTGGTCGCCTGCGTCGCCCAGCGGAATGGCGTAGTCGAGGCTGCCTTCCGAGACGACCGGCGACCAGCGGGAGTCGAAGACGTAGCTGTGGCCGCTCCGGTTGGCCCAGCGGTTATCGAATTTCAGCGAGACGCGCGGTCCTTCGTTGGTCGATGCGCCCAGACCAACCCGCCAGGCGTGACGCTTGCGGGGATGCAGCTTGATTTTTACTGGCAGTTCGAGACCGTTTCCGGCTTGTCGATTCACCTCGATTTCCACGCGCGAGAAATAGCCGGAATCGTTGAGCGCGGCCTGTTGCCGGGTCAGCTCGGCGGTATCGAAGGGGTCGCCCTGTTTAAGAATAATGAGCTTGTTGACAAAGCGCGGTCGAAACTGGGATTGCTCGACCGTGACCTTGCCGATTTTGGCGCGCGGGCCGGAATCATAAACGAGGTCGATCATTGCCCGGTTGCGCGATTTGTCGATTTTCAACGCGTGGCGAACGAATTTTCCCGACAGGTAGCCATACTGGCTGGCCAGCGACTCGATCGTCTGTTTGAGCTGTTCATAGTCCGCGTGGCTCAGCGGCTGACCGGGCTTGATGGCTCGATGCTTTTGCCAGCGACGATAGCCCGGCGTGTCCTTCAGGCTGCCGATAATCCGGATGTCGATGGATGAAATTATTGTGCGCGGGCCGGGCGTCACGTCGATTTCCAGCGCCCAGCAGTCCGGCTTCGGGCGGCGTTTGATTTCCAGTTTGGCCTGGTAGTAGCCCAGCGCATGCAGCGCCTTGATCGCATCCTTTTCCGCGCGCTGGCGAATGCGCGCGAACCGCCATTCGGGCGCGTCGCAAGGGTAACGGGAGACATCGACCAGCGCCTCGATGTTGTCTCGCGGTTCTCCTTCGACGCCCTTGATGACCAGCGTCGGCGTCGCCGCCTCGCCAACGACCGGCAACAGCAGGAAGAGCAGCAATATTGCGCGCTTGGGCCATCGGGGAATCATGTCAGGGCGAAAATGATGGATTGGGAGCGCCGGCGTCCCCGCCGGCAAGGCATTGGATCTTTCGCCGAGGCTGCCGGTAAGCTGGGCTGGCGGAATGTTTCGCGCCCCGCCAGGTCGTACTTCTTCTCTGGTTCATGTCGCTTCGGATCGGGTGTTTTCTTGATGGCAAGAGGTATACTTCTCGCATCCAAGAATACCCCATTAAGGGGTGACTATGATGAATACGCAATCCAACGATTCCCGTCCCCTGTCAGTTACGCCAATCAGGGCATTTTCCGACAACTATATCTGGTGTCTGCAAAATGATGACGCTCCCGGCGCCGTGGTGGTCGATCCGGGCGACGCCGAACCGGTGCTACGTTACCTTGATGCGCATGACCTGGGGCTGAACGGCATCCTCATTACCCATCACCATGGCGACCACACCGGCGGGATTCAGCGGCTGGCGTCGCGCTATCCCGGCATCCCGGTCTATGGGCCGG
>DRPO01000358.1 GCA_011330835.1 Gammaproteobacteria bacterium
AACTTCCCATCACAAGCAAGGACGCCATGAAAGACGCGCTGACTCGAATATTACGTTCAATCCAGAAAAGCAAATCGCTGATCAAGAGCTTTTTCGAGATGAAGGGCACTAAATATATTGGTGAAAGTCTTGCATGATCCATGTGCGCGGGTGCTTGTGAAACGATTAATAGATTTGGCGGGTCGCAATGTCCGGCTCATGCCTCCGGGGGCGGGCCAGCGACTGGTCAAGGACGACTGGAGAACCTTTCCCCAATATACTTCTCGCGCCCAAGAATACCCGGAATCTTGGTTTGTTCAGTGTACTAAAAGTCGCCGCTGGCGCATTGTGAAGTATTTCACAAAGTTTACGGGCTACGGCGCGACGCGTTGAGAGGCGGCGGTATCGAGTGGAAACGCGCAACACCCTACCGAGGGATCACCGTCCCACTTGCTCGCCACGATCCCAAGTCAGACAGCCTCCTGGCCCGCATTTCTTCTGGCATAACCTGACCGTATCTGGCGGCATGAGCAATTCCATTCAGCTGTGGTATTCTTGGACGGCGACCTGACTTTTCCGAACGCCCATGCTGAAGACGCTGCTGACCATCATTTTCCCGCCTTATGCGGTCTGCCGCTTTGGCTGTATCAATTCCTGCGCGTTGCCCGTGCTGGGTTTGTGGGTGGGCGGGCTTAGCCTGCTGGCCTATTATTTCGTTGCGGGGCAGGAGACGGCCAACGATGTAATCCGTCTCGGGTCGTTGCTGGGCGGGCTTGGCCTGATCGGCATCTCGGTGGTCTGGGCGCAGACGGCTATCAACCGGTTTCGTCAGGGCAATTGCTCCGGCGGCAAGCGCGGCGTGCTTTGTCAGACGATTCCGCCGGCGACGCAATCCAGCGAGGAGAAGGATCCGCTGGAGGAAGTCGAGCGCGCGCGCAATCTCTGATCCCTGCTTTCATGTCTCAGAAAGTTTTCATTCAGACTCACGGCTGCCAGATGAACGAGTACGATTCGGCGCGAATGCTGGACGTGCTGCGCAACGAGTTGCGGATGCAGGTGACGGACTCGGCGGATGAGGCTGATCTGTTGCTGCTCAATACCTGTTCCATCCGGGAGAAGGCGCAGGAGAAGGTGTTTTCCCAGCTTGGCCGCTGGCGTCAGCTCAAGCAAGCGAAGCCAGGCCTGTTGATCGGCGTCGGCGGTTGCGTCGCCAGTCAGGAGGGGGAGGCGCTGCAACAGCGCGCGCCTTATGTGGATCTGGTGTTTGGCCCGCAAACGCTGCACCGCTTGCCCGACATGGTGCGCGACGCGCGGCGGCGCAACGGCCCGGTGGTGGATATTTCCTTCCCCGAAATCGAGAAGTTCGATCATCTGCCAGCGCCGCGCGCCGAAGGGCCGACGGCGTTCGTCTCCGTGATGGAGGGGTGTAGCAAGTATTGCACCTTTTGCGTGGTTCCCTATACGCGCGGCGAGGAGGTCAGTCGCCCGTTCGATGATGTCATTGCCGAAATCGCGGCGCTGGCGGAACAGGGCGTGCGCGAGGTGAACCTGCTGGGCCAGAATGTCAACGCCTACCGGGGCCGAATGCACGATGGCGAGACCGCCGATCTGGCGTTGCTGATCCACTATGTCGCCGCTATCGAGGGCATCGACCGCATCCGCTTTACGACCTCGCATCCGCTGGAGTTTTCCGACGCGCTGATTCAGGCGTTCGACGAAGTCCCGGAGCTGGTCAGCCATTTGCATCTGCCCGTGCAGAGCGGCTCGGATCGCGTTCTGGCGCTGATGAAGCGCGGCCACACGGTTCTCGAATACAAGTCCCGGATCCGGCGGCTGAAAGCGGCACGCCCGGGCATCAGCCTGTCTTCGGACTTCATCGTCGGTTTCCCCGGCGAGACCGACGCCGACTTTGCCGATACGCTGGCGCTGATCGACGAGATCGGCTTCGATCACTCCTTCAGCTTTATCTACAGCGCCCGGCCCGGCACGCCGGCGGCGTCATTGCCGGACGATGTCCCGATGGCGGTCAAGAAGGCGCGTCTGGCCGAGCTGCAAGCGCGCATTGCCGCGAACGCCGCCGCCATCAGCCAGGGCATGGTCGGCTCGACCCAGACGATTCTGGTCGAACGCGCCTCGCGCAAGGATCCGGCGATGATGGCCGGTCGCACCGAGAACAATCGCGTCGTCAACTTCAGGGCCGGCCCGGAACTGATTGGCCGGTTCGTCTCCGTTCGCATCAGCGAGGCCCTGCCCAACTCGCTGCGCGGAGAGCTGGTCGCCGACGCGCCACTGCAACAAGCCTCCTGAACCGATACCCTTGAACGAGCCACTGCAATCCGTCTCTTTCACCCTGGAGCCTGAAGACAACGACCAACTGGCCAACCTCTGCGGCCAGTTCAACGAGCACCTGCGTCAGATGGAGCGCCGGCTCGGCGTCGAAATCAACAATCGCGGCGCGCGCTTCAACATCATCGGGCCGCGGCGCTCGACCGCCGCCGCGCGGAACATCCTCAACGACCTTTACGAGCTCGCCGGCGCCGAACAGCTCACGCCGGCCAAGACCCACCTCTACCTGCAGGAAGCCAGCCTCGACGCCGCGCCGGACGACGAACCGCCGCCGGAACCGGTCGCCATCAAGACCCGGCGCGGCATGGTGCGCGCGCGCGGACGGACGCAGGCCGAATACCTGGACAGCATCCAGCGTCACGACCTCACCTTCGGCGTCGGCCCCGCCGGCACCGGCAAGACCTGGCTCGCCGTCGCCAGCGCCGTCGAAGCGCTGGAATCCGAACGGGTGCGCCGGCTCATGCTGGTTCGCCCCGCCGTCGAGGCCGGCGAACGGCTTGGCTTCCTGCCAGGCGACCTGGCCCAGAAAATCGACCCCTACCTGCGCCCGATGTACGACGCCCTCTACGAAATGCTCGGCTTCGAACGCGTCAACAAGCTGCTGGAGCGCAACGTCATCGAGATCGCCCCGCTGGCCTACATGCGCGGTCGCACCCTCAATGACTCCTTCGTCATCCTCGACGAAGCGCAGAACACCACCCCCGAGCAGATGAAAATGTTCCTCACCCGCATCGGCTTCGGCTCCACCGCCGTCGTCACCGGCGACGTGACCCAGATCGACCTCCCGCGCGGCCAGAATTCCGGCCTGCGCGAAGTCATCAAAATTCTCCACAATGTCGAAGGCGTCAGCTTCAACTTCTTCACCGCCCGCGACGTGGTTCGCCACCCGCTCGTCAAGCGCATCGTCGAAGCCTACGACCGCAACGGCTCTCATGGCGCTTGAAGCGGAAGTCCAGATCGCCACCGACGAGCCCGGCGCCCCCGACAAGGCAATCCTCCGCCAATGGGTGCGCGAGGCTTTCCCCGAGCTCCACGGCAGCGTCCTCGTCCGCCTGGTCGACAGCCCCGAAAGCGCCGCGCTGAATGAACGCTATCGCCACAAGAGCGGCCCCACCAACATCCTCTCCTTCCCCCTCGACCTCCCGCCCGGCGTTCCCAACGAGCAGCTCGGCGATCTGGTCATCTGCGCGCCGGTCGTCGCCCGGCAGGCCAGCGAACAAGGCAAAACGCTGGAAAACCACTACCGCCACCTGCTCGTCCACGGGGTTCTGCACCTGCAAGGCCATGACCACCAGAGCGACGCCGAAGCTCAGGCGATGGAAGCGCGGGAAATCGAAATCCTCGACAGGCTGGGCGTTCCCAATCCCTATTGATGCGCGTCTTGCCGGCAGGATGCCGGCGCTCCGCGAACCATTTTGCGACCATCCCGCCAATCCCCAACCCCTCCGCTTGTCAATCCGCTCGCGACTCGGTATTTTTAGTCTCCATTCACACCTGATCCGATTCATGCACGAAGACCATCCTTCGGGGTCTGACCAGCGCAGTTGGCTGGAACGTCTTGGCAAATCCCTCGTCGGCGAACCCGCCGACCGGCAACAACTACTCGAACTGCTTCACAACGCGGAAAGACGCCACCTGATCGACGCCGGCGCGCTGACCATGATCGAAGGCGCCTTGCAGGTCAGCGACATGCAGGCGCGCGACATCATGATCCCCCGCCCGCAGATGGAAACCATCGACGACCAGTCCACGCTGGAAGAAATGCTCGATGTCATCGTCCGCTCCGGCCATTCGCGCTTCCCGGTGATGTCGGAGAAAAAGGATGACGTCGTCGGCATCCTGCTGGCCAAGGATCTGCTGCGCTACCTCAACCCCGCCTCGAAAGAACCCTTCGTGCTCAAGGACATCCTCCGCGACCCACAACGGGTGCCGGAATCCATCAGGCTCAACGCGCTGCTTAACGACTTTCGCAACAATCGCAACCACATGGCCATCGTCTTCGACGAATACGGCGCGGTGGCCGGCCTGGTGACGATCGAGGACGTGCTGGAACAGATCGTTGGCGAAATCGACGACGAGCACGACATCGACGATCTCGACAACCCGATTCGCAAAAAGGAAAACGGCCTCTACACCATCAAGGCGCTGACCCCGATCGAAGACTTCAACAAAGAATTCCACAGCCGCCTCGCCGAAGAAACCGACACCATCGGCGGCCTGATCTCCAAACGCCTGGGACGCCTGCCCAAACCCGGCGATGAAATCGACATCGACGGCTTCCACTTCACCGTCGTCAAGGCCGATTCGCGGCGCATCCACCTTCTGGAAATGACCCGGGACGCTTAAACTACTCCAGCTTCATCGAGATGATTCGCGTCTCGGGGACAAGCTGCTGAACCGCCGCCGCGATTTCAAAACTCAGCCCCGGTTCCGGCCTGTAGGAGACCCAGAGAATATTCAGCTTGAGATTGAGATCGGCAAACACAACCGCGTGATCGTACCGGTTCAGAACCAGCGCGATCTTGTCGATCCGCGCCTCGATCTGGGGCGGCATCCGTTTGTTCAGCCCCGGAATCAGCAGCATGAAATCACAGACGCAGACGCCCTCCGGCGTACGGGTGGGCACGCGTTTCCACAAGGATTCTCCGGGCGAGACACGATTGGCGGGCTTGAGGGATGAGGGTTTGAAGAGAGAACTCATGGCGGCCAACCGTTTTTCTTGTGCGTGAGTTCCAAGTATACTTCTCGCGTTCAAGAATACCCCGTTCAGGGTGCGTGGATTTTCGTCGAGAGCAAGGCGCAAAAACGCAGGCATAGTGGGGCTACGTCAAGTTTTTGCAACGCCGCTATCGGCGAAAAGACGCGCGCCATGAATGGGGTATTCTTG
>DRPO01000359.1 GCA_011330835.1 Gammaproteobacteria bacterium
ATCGATGATTATCAATAGTTGCAAAAGTACTCGCGCCCTGTATCCCGATATGCGGTTTTCCCCCTCACCCTAACCCTCTCCCCCAAAGGGGAGAGGGGATTTTTGGGAGCGCCACCGTGACTGCGAGAATATACGCAACAATTAATGGAACACGCCCCCTATCCGTCATTCCGGGCTGAGTGGAGCAAAGACCCGGAATGACGGATAGAGGGGCGGTGGGGATTCAGTCGTGGAGCCTCCTCTCAGGAGGAACAGTCGGTACGCGCCGACTGAGCGCGACAACATATGACATATTGCCCATTACGCGGACCGGGCCACCGATAACTCGGGCTTGCGCTCCGGACTGTTGTCCCGAGCCTGCTCGATTTCCGAAATCAGGCGATGCGCGTTGAAAAATTCCTCGGGGGGAAAGGCGATGTCATGGACGTTCTTTTCCACGAGCCAACGCACCAGTTCGGGATAGCGGGTGACTTCACTGCCGCAGATTCCGATCCGCTTGCCGGCCTGCTGGCAAGCCTCTATCGCCAGGTACATCAGTTTCAACACCGCCTTGTCGCGGGCGCCATAGTCGTGAAAAGCGTGGCTGTCGCGATCGAATCCCACCGTCAACTGCGCCAGATCGTTCGCGCCAAGCACGAGGCCGTCGAAGTATTCCAGAAACTCGTCGGCCTGCAAGGCGTTGGCGGGCGTTTCGCACATGAAATGCACCTTGAGACCGTTGCCGCCGCGTTCGAGTCCGGAACTGGCCATCAGATCGATCATCATTCGACCCTCCGAGACCGTGCGGACAAACGGGATGACCACTTCGACATTGGTAAAGCCAAAATGCTCGCGCACCGTTCGAATCGCCTCGCATTCCAGCGCGAAACTCTCACGGAACTCTGGCGAGAAATAGCGGGCGGCGCCTCGCAAGCCAATAATCGGATTGAGCTCGTGAGCCTCGAAAAACTCGCCGGCGTACAACGCCGCGTACTCATTGGATTTGAAATCGCTGGTTCTCACGCGAACCGGTCGGGGATAGAAGGCTGCCGCGATCATGGCGATTCCTTCCGCGAGTTTGTCCACATAGAACGCGCGGCGCCCCGGATAACCGGAAACCAGATCGTCGATGCGGAACTGAACTTCCGGCGCCTGACCTTCGTATTCCAGAATCGCGCGGGGATGAGCCTTGATATGGGAGTTGATCAGATATTCCATCTTGACCAGGCCAACCCCGTCGGCGGGCAGGGACGCATACTCGAAAGCCATTTCCGGGTTGGAGATCACCAGCGACAGATCGGTCAGCGTTTCCCGGAGATTCGAGGCGGGCCGTTCGACGCGGCTGAATCGCAGATGCCCCTCATAGACATACCCCATGTTCCGCTCGATACAGGCGACGGTAATCTCGTCGCCGCTGCGAATGGTCGTCGTGGCGCCGCCGCAGCCGAGCACCGCCGGGACATCGAATTTCTGGGACAGCGCCGCCGAGTGGCAACAACGCCCTCCCCTGTCCGTAACCACGGCGGAGACGCGATCGAAATACGCCTCCAGTTCCCGACTGGTATCGGGCGCGACCAGAATCTCCCCCTGCTGGAGAGATTCCAGATCACGCGAATCGGTCACCACACGCGCCACGCCGGTCACGATCTTGTGCCCGATGCCGGCGCCTGCCGCCAGGGTCCAGCCGCTTTCCAGCAGCCTGTATTCCGTGTAGCTCTTGTGCAGAGCGGGAGAACGCACCTTTTCCGAACACACCTGGACTATGTAAAACCGGTCGCTCAGCCCATCCTTGGCCCATTCGACCGATACCGGAGAGCGACGCCCATCCCGCTGACGACAATAATCCTCGACGGCCATTGTCAGGCGCGCCAGCTCACAAACCTCGTCATCCGTCAGCGAAAAGCGTTTTCTTTCCGCGGGCGGAACGGAAAGCAGCTCGGTCGTCGCTGGAAACCGTCGATCGGAACAAACGGTCCTGGTCTGCTTGCTGCCCAACTGACGTTTGATGATGGGCGCGAACCCCCTGGCCAGCATGGTCCTGGACACCAGGAACTCGTCCGGGTTCACCCGCCCCTGACCGATATTGTCTCCCAGACCGTAACTCGAGGAGACCGAAATCACCTGATCGAAGCCGGTCTGCGGCTCGAACGAAAAATTGACCCCGGCGACCGCCAGATCCGAGCGAATCATTTCCTGGACGCCCACCGCAACCGCTATCTCCAGCGGATTCAGCCCCTGATGCATGCAATAGGCGACCGCCCGTTCGGAAAACAGCGAGGCGAAAACATACCGGCAAGCCTTGAGCACGCCCTGCGCGTCGTGGAGGTTGAGGCAGGCGGACTGCTGACCGGAATACAGTGACGCGACCGGCACGTCCTCGACAGTCAAGGAACCGCGGACAGCCAGCGAGATCTTCCCGGAATGGCGCGCCAGCAATTCCGCCGTCGCCGCGGCGATTTCTCGTTTCAGATCGTCGGGATAGTGGCCATGGGTTATCCACTTGCGGATTCGCCGGGTGGTCTTGATCAACTGGCTGACGTTGTCCGGATCGAGATCCTCCAGCGCCTGAGAGATGGGAGTCACCAGACGATTGCGCCGCAAAAAGGAGTAATAGGCGTCCGCCGACAGAATAAACCCGTCGGGTATCGACGCCTCGGGCAAACGCCCGAGTTCGGCGAGGGCCGCGTTCTTCACGCCGACGACTTCGACGGGATGCGGTTCGGAGAAACTCAGAATGAAGTTCCGACCGTGGCTGCGCCGTTCCCCGCCTGAAAAACGGGCGCCTGCTTCCTCGCGTTCGCCAATCCTTTTGTTATTTTGGTCGACAGATTTCAGGAACAGCATTTCCTGTCAAACCTGTCTGCGCGTAGCAATCATGTTGCGAATGGGTTGTCGTTCTCCCGTTGTGACGGGACAGTGGATTCTGATATAGACGTTATGCCAGTTTCAGACCAAAAAAATTAGCAATAGATCCCTGATTGGCGAAAAAAGAGGTCCCTTTCCTCTCGGCCGCGAAAACGCCGCCCGGTCGCCGTTAGTTGCCGCCCTGGAACCGTCGGCCGGTCGCGCGGACGCAATGAAACCGACGGTGCATGAAAGTATCACCCAGATCGAGCAACCGCTCCCGCGCAGCCCCCTTTCACTCTCCGACTTTAGCACCAAACGGCGCGAAATTCCCGACAAGCGGAAAACAGTTATCGTTTATTTACATATCGTGTGCGAAATGCCCTCTCCTACGGCAGCCGATACTGCTCCTACACCAGCCGATACCTCGCCTTGTCGCCCTGCCAGCGCCTGATCAACCGATCCGCCAGGCCAGGCTGTTCGCCAACGATCCGCGCGGCGACCCGTGAAACATCGCCGATCAGCGCCTTGTCGCGAACGATATCCGCGACGCGAAAGCTGATCAGCCCGGTCTGGCGGGTTCCCAGCAATTCGCCCGGCCCGCGAATCTCCATGTCGATTTGGGCGATGCGAAAACCATCCCGCGTCTCGCGCATCGCCGCCAACCGCCGCCGACCCTGCTCCGAAAGCGGGGGACTGTACATCAGCACGCAAGTACTGGCGATGTCGCCGCGCCCGACCCGACCGCGCAGCTGGTGAAGCTGTGACAGTCCCAGACGCTCGGCGTTCTCGATGACCATCAGGCTGGCGTTGGGGACATCGACGCCGACCTCGATCACGGTGGTCGCCACCAGCAGATCCAGATCCCCCGCCTTGAACGCCTGCATGGCGCGATCCCTTTCCTCGCCCTTCATGCGGCCATGCGCCAGACCAATCGCCAGATCCGGCAACGCCTCCGCCAGCGCCGCCGCCGTATCCTCCGCCGCCTGGGCCTCCAGCGCTTCGGATTCCTCGATCAGCGTGCAAACCCAGTAACATTGCCGCCCTTCCCGGCAGGCCGCGGCCACCCGTTCGACCACCTCCGCGCGACGCGCTTCGGCGAGCACGACGGTCTTGACCGGCTGGCGGCCTGGCGGCAGCTCGTCGATTACCGAAAGATCCAGGTCGGCGTACGCGGTCTGGGCCAGCGTGCGCGGAATCGGCGTCGCGGTCATGATCAACTGATGAGGATGGATCTCGCCGTCCCTGCCCTTGTCGCGCAGCGCCATGCGCTGATGGACGCCAAAGCGGTGCTGCTCGTCGATGACCACCAGCGCCAGGGCGCTGAAGCGCACATCGTCCTGGAACAGGGCGTGGGTGCCGACAACAATCCGCGCCTCGCCGCCGGCGATCGCCGCCAGGGTTTCCCGCCGCTGGGCCGCGCCCAGCCGTCCAGACACCCAGGCGACGCGCAGGCCCAACGGCTCGAACCAATGCGACAGCGTCTGGTAGTGCTGCTCGGCGAGAATCTCGGTCGGGGCCATGATGGCCGACTGCCAGCCGGACCCGGCGGCGCGAAGACAGGCCAGCGCCGCCACCACCGTCTTGCCGCTGCCGACATCGCCCTGCACCAGACGCATCATCGGCGCGGCGTTTTGCAGATCGGCGGCGATCTCGTCAGCCACGCGCTGCTGGGCGGCGGTCAGCGCAAACGGCAATGCGGCCAGGAACCGCGCTTCCAGCCCGCCCCGACCGGTCAACGGCGTCGCCCGCAGCCGGGCGCTCGCCAGCCGCAGCTTGCGCAGCGCCAGTTGGTGGGCCAGCAGCTCTTCGAAAGCCAGCCGCTGACGCGCTGGATGCTCGCCGGACAGCAACAGCGTTTGATCCGCGTCTGGCGGGGGGCGGTGGAGATAGCGCAAGGCGTCGGCCAGCGACAGATCGGCCAGCGGCTCCGACAGATAACGCTCGCCGAGCCAGTCCTCCACCTGGTCGAGATGCGCCAGCGCCTGATCGGAGAGCCGTCGCAAGGTGAGTTGATGCACGCCCTCGGTCGCGGGATAGACCGGCGTCAACGTCTCCTCGACGAGGGCGGGTTCGGTCTTCCCGACGACCTCCACTTCCGGATGGATCATCTGGTTCCCCACGCCGGTGGAGCGCACCTCGCCGAAACATCGCAGCTTCGCGCCCGGTCGCCACAGACGCCGCTGCGCCTCGCTGAAATGAAAGAAGCGCAGCTCCAGCTTGCCGGAACCATCCTTCAACTGACAAACCAGCATGCGCCGGCGGCGCATGACCACCTCGGCGAACGCCACCTCGCCAACCACGGTGACTTCCATGCCGGGCCGCAACGCGCCCAGCGGCGCGACGCGGGTTCGATCCTGGTAGCGCAGCGGCAGATGGAACAGCAGATCGCCGACGCGATGCAGCCCGAGCCGGGCCAGCTTTTCCGCCAGTTTCGGGCCAACGCCCTTGAGCCATTGCAGGGGCTGATCGAGGGGAGAGCCCGGATCGGATCGAGCTGGCGCTTTCGAGCCCAAGGTTGGCCGTTACTCCAGCGCCATGACCGCGTCCATTTCCACGCCGGCGTCCCTGGGCAGGGCGGCGACGCCGATCGCGGCGCGGGCGGGATAGGGTTCGGAGAAGTAATCGGCCATGATCTCGTTGACCGTCTGGAAATTTCCCAGATCGGTGAGAAAGACATTCAGCTTGACGATGTCGTCCAGCGTACCTCCCGCCGCGGCGGCGACGGCGGCGAGATTATCGAAGACCTGGCGGATCTGGGCCGCCATGTCGCCCTCAACCAGGGTCATGGTGTCGGGAACCAGCGGGATCTGGCCGGAGAGATAGACGGTATTGCCGGCTCGGACGGCTTGGGAATAGGCGCCGATGGCTTGCGGCGCCCGGTCGGTGGAGATGATTTCCCTGCTCAAGATTGGCCTCCTGATTCGGATGAGGGGAACGGGGTTCAGGCGGTGACGCGGCTGATCCGGATGACTTCGGGAATCGTCCGCATGCGCCGCATGATTTTAGCGAGGTGGTTTCGATCCGTCACATCGACGGTGAAATTGATGATGGTGGACATCACGTCGCGGTCGGTAATGGAGACGTTGGTGATATCCCCCTGCAATCCGGCGATGACATTGGCGATGCCGGCGAGCACCCCGCGCTGACTCTTGGTCAGGACGCGGATATTGGCGGAAAAGACGCCCTCCGGATTGTCCGACCACTCGACCGAAACCACCCGGTCGCTGGCGACCTTGCCCCGGGTGACATTGGCGCAGTCGCTGCGGTGGATCACCATGCCCTTGCCGGCGCTCAGCAGGCCGATGACCGGATCGCCGGGAATCGGCGAGCAACAGCGGGCGTAGCTGATGACCATGCCTTCCGCGCCCTGAATCACCAGCGGCTGGTGTTTGTTGTTGTTCGCCGGCTTGCCGGCGGTCGGCAACAACTCCCGGGCCACCACGCTGGCGACGCGGTTGCCCATGCCGATATCCCGAAACAGGGCGTCGGCGGATTCGTATTGCAGCGACTCGACCAGCGCATCCAGCGAGCCGGCGGACACGTTCTCCAGCGACAGATTGGCGACCGCCAGTTCCTTGTCGAGCAAGCGCCTGCCCTGCTCGATGGCGTCTTGTTCCTTGAGGTTCTTCAGAAAATGCCGGATGCCATGCCGCGCCTTGGCGGTGACGGCGTAATTGAGCCAGGCCAGCCGGGGGTGGCCGTTCTGGGCGGTAATCACCTCCACGGTATTGCCGTTCTGCAGCGGCGTGGACAGCGGAGTGAGTTCGCGATTGATCTTGACCGCCACGCAGGTGTTGCCGATATCGGTATGCACCGCGTAGGCGAAATCGACGCCGGTGGCGCCGCGCGGCAGGGCCATGATGTCGCCGCCCGGCGTGAAGACGTACACCTCGTCCGGGAACAGATCGACCTTGACGCCTTCGAGAAACTCCAGCGGATTGCCGGTCTCCGCCTGCATCCGCATCATGCTCTTGATCCATTCGTGCGCCCGGCGCTGGGCGGCGGACGCATTCTGGTCGCCCTCCTTGTAATGCCAGTGCGCGGCGATGCCTGTTTCCGCGATGCGGTCCATCGCCTCGGTGCGGATCTGCACCTCGATCGGCAGGCCGTGCGGCCCGAACAGGACGGTGTGCAACGACTGGTAGCCGTTGGCCTTGGGAATGGCGATGTAGTCCTTGAAACGCCCTGGCACCGGCTTGTACAACGAATGCAGGGCGCCCATCGTCAGATAGCAGGCGTCCACATCCTCCACCACGACGCGCACCGCGAAAACATCATAGACCTTGGAGAACGAGATCTTCTTGTCGCGCATCTTGCGATAGATGCTCCACAGATTCTTCTCGCGACCGAAAACCCGGCAGTTGATGTCCTGCTCCAGCAGCCGCTGCTCGATCGTCGCCACGATCTTCTGGACCATCTCCTTGCGCTGCCCCTTGATGCGTCTGACCCGCTCTTCCAGCACGCGATAACGGTTGGGGTAAAGATGCAGAAAGCCGAGACGCTCCAGCTCGCGACGAATGCCGCGCATGCCGAGGCGCTGGGCGATGGGCGCGTAGATTTCCAGCGTTTCGCGGGCAATGCGGCGGCGCTTCTTCGGCTTCAGCGCTCCCAGGGTGTGCATGTTGTGCAGCCGGTCGGCCAGCTTGACCAGGATGACGCGCAAGTCGTGCGACATCGCCAGCATCATCTTGCGAAAATTGGCGGCCTGCGCTTCTTCGCGGGACTCGAATTTCAGATTCGTCAGCTTGGAGACGCCATCGACCAACAGCGCCACCTCCTCGCCGAAGGTCGTCGCCACCTCATCGCGAGTGACCGGCGTGTCCTCGATGACATCATGGAGTATGGCCGCGGCGATCGTGTCGCGGTCCATGCGCATGTCCGCCAACTGGCGGGCGACATTCAGGGGGTGATAGATATAGGGCTCGCCGCTGGCGCGATTCTGCCCCGAGTGCGCCTCGGCGCCGAACAGATAGGCCTGGTAGACAAATCGAACGTCGTCCGGCTCCAGGTAGTCCTCCAGCATGGCGCACAGATCGCTGACCAGAAACCGCTCCGGCTCGGAAGTCAGAAGGCTCTGATTTTCGGACAGCGCCTCGATCTGGCGGCGCTCGCGACCCGCTTGCGAATGAGAACCGGACGAAGCGACTCGTCCCCGGCGTCGCCTGGGAAACCAGGCGTTACCAGTGAGTCGCTGCGTCCACAAGGCGGTAACTCCGTCAGGTAAAGCTCAGGCCCGCGGCCTCGAACTCGTCGGCCATGGTTTTTTCCGGCTCATCCAGAATATCCGCCGTGATATTGCCCGCAGCGATCTCGCGCAGAGCGATCACCGTGGGCTTGTCGTTTTCTTCTTCCACGGTCGGCTCGCTGCCATTGTAGATCTGGCGGGCGCGCTTGGCGGCGATCAGCACCAGATCGAAACGGTTGTCGATTTTCTCTTCACAATCTTCTACGGTTACGCGGGCCATGTTTTCTCCAAAAAAATGATGCCGGGTCTGGATCCTCTATTGTAGGGGAGCCAACAGCGTTATGCCAATAGCCCCGCCAGCATGGATCCATGACGCGCGGCCTGCATCGGCGCGCGGAGACGATTGGCGACCAGAATGGCCGAAAAATCGGCTGCCGCCTGCTCGAAATCATCGTTGATCACAAGGTAATCGTACTCGTTGTAATGGCTCATCTCGTCCCGCGCCTGCCGCATGCGATCACGGATGACCTCATCGCTATCCTGACCCCGCCCGCGCAACCGCTGCTCCAGAGCATCCCGCGACGGCGGCAGAATGAAAATCGAAATCGCATCGGGCCATTGCTTGCGCACCTGCCGAGCCCCCTGCCAGTCGATATCCAGAATCACATCATCGCCGGCGGCAAGCGACTCCATCACCGTGGATTTCAGCGTGCCATAGAAATTCCCGAAAACCTCGGCGTGTTCAAGGAAATCGCCCGACGCCAGCCGTTCGCGAAAACTGTCTTCATCGAGGAAATGGTAATCGCGCCCATCCTCCTCTCCCGGCCGAGGCGCGCGCGTCGTGGCGGAAACCGACTCGGTCACGCCATCCAGCATTTGCAGCAACGCATGGATCAAACTCGTCTTGCCCGCCCCGGAAGGCGCCGAGACAATGAACAGTGAACCCTTGATTTTGCTATCCGATGTCATCTTGAAAACGCTGTCGTTGGTTACTCATCCGGAGTCTATACCCGTCCCCGACAAAAATCTTGTCACCTTTCGCGCTCAGAAATACGAGCCATCCATCCAGCTCACCGACAAGCGACAACCTCAAGAGCAATACCCAACCGCCTTTGCCGGCAAGATGCCGGCGCTCCCTGGGAGCGCCGGCGTCCCGCCGGCCCACCGGCAATGTCGGGCTCGGCCCGACGAGCCGCAAGACGCTCCCCCTTCCCCGCCCCTTAACCAGCTTACCGGAAAACAACACCCCGACCGACGACTGCGGTATAGTTCACGACTTCTCACAACCAAATCCGCACCCCATGCACACCGATACCGTGCGCAAACTCATCCGTTTGGCGGAACACGTCATTCTGATCATCGTGATGGCCGCGACCCTGATCGCCGTCGCCCAGGAAATCCTGATCATCTGGGAGCATCGCGCGGTGCGGCTGAGCGATCTGCTGCTGATGTTCCTCTATCTCGAAGTAATCGCCATGGTTGGCATCTACTACGAGGAGAACAAGCTGCCGGTTCGGTATCCCATCTACATCGCCATCGTGGCGCTGGCGCGATACATCATTCTGGAATCGAAAAGTCTCGACGCCATCAGCATCCTCGGCATTGGCGGAGCCATTCTGATCCTGACCATTTCCGTTTTCATCGTCCGATATGGCCACGTCAAGTATCCCTGGAAAGGCGAAGAGGATTGACAGGACCTAGTTTACAAACTGTTAAATCCTTTGAATCGCTTGCCATCCCCGGATTTTCATCCTAACTTTCAGGCATGGCCTATTCGAGTTACCCTCGTCGCGCTCCCCGAACCTGGGGGCGCCGCCGCCGAAGCGGCTTCAGTCTTCGCTGGCTCCCCATCGTTCTGTTCGCCGGCTATTTCGCCTACTACTATTTCAGTCACCAGGAGACCGTGCCCCTGACCGGCCGGCATCAACTGGTGGATATCGACCGGCGGCAGGAGATGGCGCTAGGCATTCAGTCCTGGCGACAGATCAAAAGCCAGTCGCACATCATTTCCAGTGGTCACAACGCGGATGTCATCCGGGAGGTGGGAAAACGGATCGCGAAAGCGGCCTCCGAACAGGATCCGGGGTTTCAATGGGAATTCAACCTGATCGATTCCGATCAGTTGAACGCTTTTTGCCTGCCGGGGGGCAAGGTGGCTTTCTACGCCGGCATTCTGCCCATCGCGAAGAACGCCGATGGCGTCGCCATTATCATGGGCCACGAGGTGGCTCACGCCATCGCCCGCCATGGCGCGGAACGCATGGCGCATCAGAAGCTGATGCAGTTCGGCACAATGGCGGCCAGCATGTCCATGGGCGACATGGGTCTGGGTACGCGCCGGGCCATTCTCGGCGCGCTGGGCGCGGGCGGGCAGTATGGCATCCTGCTGCCCTTCTCGCGCAAGCATGAATCGGAAGCCGACTATATCGGCCTGATGTACGCCGCGAAAGCCTGTTTCGACCCGCGCGAGGCGCCCAGACTGTGGCGACGCATGGAGAAGGCCACGGGCGCCAGTGGGCGGGCCTCCGAGTTCGCCTCAACCCATCCGGCTCCGGAGACGCGGATCGCGCAGTTCAAGGAGTGGATGCCCCGGGCCATCGAGGTCTACAACCAAAACTGCGCCCGATAACCGGCGCGCCAACCCTGTCCAAAGGAGGAAACATCCATGTCCATCGCCAAAGTCTCTGAAATCATCGCCACGTCCAGCGTCAGTTACGAAGACGCCGTCGCCCAGGGCGTCAAGCGAGCCACCAAGACCCTGAAAAACGTCAAATCCGCCTGGGTCTCCGATCACACCGTTGCGGTCGGCGACGATGGCTCAATTACCGAGCACAAGGTGCGCATGAAGGTGACGTTCGTTCTCAACGATTGAATCCAGGATCTGGAGCCTGGATTCCGGGTCCTCGCTCCACTCGGCTCGGAATGACTATATTTCTCGCGATTGAGAATACCCCGTTCTTCGGGGTCTGGATTCCGGGTCCGCGTTACCGTTCGGCGATCGCCCGGCCTGCTCGCCTATCCCGAAGCGCGCGGGGTTGGAAAACGGGCGGCCACGTGGTCAAGCCAGGGAAGCCCGCCCGACGCGGCAGGCGTTCCGCTGCTTCTCCAGCACGTATCGATCGATAAGGTTCTGGGTTCTGAGATCGGTCTTGCCAAACATCATGCCGATATAGGCTTCGTCTTCCGAAGCCTTGATGTGAACCACCCGAACCGCGATTTCCACGGCCTCTGACGCTTCGGGAAAAACCCATGTCAATGTCGCCTCATTACCAGCGCTCAGCCTCCCGTCCACCGCCGACGAATCCATGACAACCCGGCACCCGCTGAAAGAGATATCGGCCAGTTGCCCGACGTCTCGCCAATCTCCAAAGGACAGTGTCACATCGAAATCGGGATCGTGTATGGGAACCCGGACGCTTTCCCGTTTTTGCATGTAGAGCAGTTCATCCGGAACGGGAACCCTGAGAATGTCGGAGGCGAACCACCGTCCATCCGCGACGTCGGATCGCAGCGTCATGACCAGCGGGACGCCGCGCAGGACGCCGCTCACCTGAAACGGTTCGCCATCATGCAGCCGTTCATCAATGCGTGGAACGCCCACCAACGAGAAATAGAGCACGTCGCCTTCCGGATCGACTTTCAACAGGGTGGTATGCCACTCCTCTTCCATGCCTTCCAGAGTCACCGTCAGGCGCGTCCGCTCGAGCCGCAATCCATTGAGTATCGAAATCACCCTGGCCCGGCTGTCGACGCGAAAGTCCTCGTTTTCCATTTCCCCCCCAACGCAAATATTCTATCCAGCCCGGATTCTACCGACCCCGAAGCATCTTCCCGAAGGGTATGAGCCAAACTCGGGTGTAGGCGCCCCGGAGAAACAGTCTCAGCCCGACAAACCGGCTTCATCCTCTCGCGTCTTCGTCAGCCAACGCCCGAGCAATGAGCTGGGGTGTTCCTCGCCGGTCAGAACGTAGGCGAGCACGTCTTCGTTGCCCGCCGTCCACTCCATCTGCCGACGCGCTTCCAGACGCCCGCAGAGCAACAACTCGTCGCCGTAGCGAATCTCCGCGTCCATCGGCGGCAGCAGCACTTCGTCAAAGCCGCGCTTGAGGAACAACGGGATCCAGTCGAGGAACGCATCCCGGTTGCGCGGATCCCGACGCATGTCGCGCAGCGTGATCGGCTGATGGCCGATTTTCGCGGCGTAGGCGGGGGTATGCGCGGAGTCGATACGCAGTTGCCAGACATGCGGCACTTCGTCGCTGACGACGCCGCTGATCCTTGAAACCAGCGAGTTGGCCCAGTCGTTGTCATGCTGCTGGGCGCGCCGCAGAAACCGCTCGATCAGCGGGGTGCGAATCAACGCGTAGATCTTGTGCGCGATCACGCTGCCGCGCTGCATCAGCAGATCCACGTTCGCCTTGTGGAACAGCTCGTCATTCTGCCGGCGGTTTTGACGGGCCACGGTAAACAGGTTGGGATTGATCTCGCGCGCGGTGAGAATGATGGAGAGGTTGTTGGCGTCGTTGTCCGTTCCGGCCACAATGCCCACCGCGTTGCGCACGCCCGCCTGGATCAGCGTATCGGCCTCGGTTCCCGTCCCCTCGATGGCGTCCTTGGGAGCGCCGACCGCTTTCGGCGTGGCTTCGACGATGGTTGAATGAATGCCTTCCGAAATCAGTTGGTCATAGACCGCATGCCCGAAACGCCCGTAACCGCAGAGTATCCACTCGCCGCGCGGCGGAAACACCGGCTCTCTCAGTGTTTCGTGGGGCACCCCCGTCATCCACTCGAACAGCACGAACATGCCCGGCGAATGCATCGCCAGCGCCAGCCGGTCCGCGAAGGTCTGAAAGGGATTGATGACCACATTGACGCCGAAGGAATTGATATTGGCGGCCGCATCCCTGTTCTCCGCGCGGGCAATGACGGTCAGTTCCGGACGAATCAGGTGACAAGCCAGCGCGACCGACAGATTCGCCTCATCGCTGTCGGTAATGGCCATGACGCCCCGGCAGCTCGGAAACTCGATTCCGGCCTTTTTCAGCACATCCGCCCGGGTCGCGTCATCGCAGATCCCGGGCACCAGCAACGGCAGATCGCTGATGATCAGGTCGTCGATCCGCTCCTGACGATTGTCGATCACCACGCAACGGATAGCTTCCTCCGCCAGCGCGGTCGCCAGCAACTTGCCGGTATCGCCGAAGCCGCAGATGATGTAGAAGGGTTCATGAATCCCCCGCACCTTCTTCTGGAAACGGTGATCCGTCATCAGCCGCCGGAACGCGGGGTCCTGAACCATGGCCAGCAAGGCGCCGATCCCGTAGAGCCAGGTAATCACCGAGGCGTAGATCCCCACCAGCGTCCACATGCGCTGCATACCGTTGAACGGATAGGGAATTTCGCCAAAACCGATGGTCGAACCCATGAAGCTGACGAAGTAGAAGGCGTGAAAGAAATCCATCCGCCAGGGACGCCCCTGGTCATCCACGCCGGGGATCAACACGAACCCCAGCACCAGGATGGCGTAGACGGAAACCAGCGTCACCAGCGGCCAGCGCAGCCGCCGCAGCAGAATATAGATCAGGTTCGGCATGGGACGCCGGGCGGGCTAGCGTCGCACATTCAGCGTCTCGGCGACCAGCAGAATCACCGAAGTCACGTTTGCCAGCACCGCGCCGCCGGACAGCGAAACAATCGCGGCCATGGTTTCATGCGTCAACCCGGTTCCCGTCCAGTGCTGGGCCACGGCCCAGATCAACGTCGCGGCGATCAGTTGCAGATCCGCGACCAGGCTGGTGGCCAGAAACACCGCGCCGATATGGCTGCGATCGCCGAACTTGAGAATGGTGGCGATAATGCTCACCACCAGCGCGGCATACAACTCATAGACATTGTG
>DRPO01000360.1 GCA_011330835.1 Gammaproteobacteria bacterium
AGACACCAGACCCAGGAACCGACCACCAGCAACGTCGCGCCGATATAGAAAACCGGGTGGGCTTTCAGCGGGGGGTAAAATGTATACATCACCGACGCGTGGCCAGTAAACAGCATCACCGCCGCCGCGACCGTACCCCCCAGGCTGATCAAAAAAGCCAGCCAGCCCAGTCCCTCGCCGCCCCACAGCGGAATCTTCAGGGAACTGCGGGCAATCCAGTAGCCAAAGCCCATGATGAAAAACGTCGTCAGCACAAACCCCATGATGACGCCATGACTGGAGACCGAACGGAAATACCATTCCGGAACCTGGAGGGCCGGAAACAGCCCGCTCCGTTCGACGACCTGAAACAACCCCATGGCCGCGGCCAGGGAAAACGTGATGAAGGCGATCCAGATATTCGCCAGTGGCAGTCTGCCTGCGTGAGCATCCATGACCTATTCCCCTCCGGGTTTGAATTCGTCTTTCGGCACGACGATCAGGCGAGACCACATGTAGTCATGGCCCAACCCGCAATACTCGTTACAGAACATGGGGAATGTTCCCGGCCTGGGGAAGGTCGTCGTCAATTCCGACACATAGCCGGGAACCACCATGGTGTTCATGTTCGTACCGGCGGTGTGGACGCCGTGCAAGACATCGGCGCTGGCGATCCGGAACTTGATCGGCGTATTCGCGGGCACCTTCATGTCCTGCGGATAGAAACCGTAACGCATGGCCACCATCGTCGCGACCAGGGAACCATCGTCGGCGACTTTCAGCCCCAGATTGTCTTCGCCGAACTCCTCGGTCAGGTGGAGTCCCACCGAATCGATCGTCTCCACGTTGCTCGGCGGCTGGATGTTCTGCTTGATCGCAAAGGCGCTCAGGATCGCGATCATCAGAAACGCCATCAGAAACGAGAGAATCACCCATTTCCGTTCAGTCGCATCTACATGCATATCGCCACTCCGTCAGTGAACCGGCCCATGAGACAGGAAGAACCCATAGAACATGTACAGCCAGCCCAGCCCCATGATCACGGCGTAGACCAGCAACACGGCGAAGGTTCCCCTGGGAGCCTCGGCAATCGCCTTTTCTTGCTCTTTCCGACTCATTTCCACCATTTTCGATCCTCCATAAACCAACTACGGCTAGTCTTACCCCGAGTTCGGCATTCTCACACTGCAAAAAAGTAGCAAACCTTAACAAATGTTAAGATCACCAAAGTTACCGACAAACTACCATAACCAACAACGGTTATCTGTCCAGTCCGCCACTGCTCCTCTATACTGGAGCAGAACAAGGGGCCAGGGTTCCTGCCAAACGTCACTGGATCAGTCGCCTAAGGGGTACACATGAAGCACACGGCAAAACTGCCCAAAGAACTCCAACTGTCCTGCGCCGATTGCTCAACCCGCCGCCATGCCTGGTTCAAGCACTGCAACACGAAGGAACTGAACGACCTACAGGAACATCGGACCGCCCAGCACACCCTCAAGGCGGGCGACTACCTGTTCATGGAAGGCGATACGCCCGGCGCCGCCTTCACGCTGCAGGAAGGCTGGGTCATCTGCTTCAAGTCCCTGTCCAACGGGCGTCGACAGATCCTTTCCGTCGCCTTTTCCGGCGACTACCTCGGGTACCAGTCCGACATGAGTCAGCCCATCGACTACTCCGCGATGGCGGTTTCCGATTGCCGAATCTGTTCGTTCAACGGACCAAGCATCATGCATCTTCTGCAAAAGCAACCGTCCCTGATCCAGTCCCTGCTGGAAATCCAGCAACAACAGGCCATCGCCTGCCGCACCCGGCTCACCTACGTCGGCCAGGCGCCCGCCAAGCAGAAGCTCGCCTATTTCCTCACCAACATCCTCGCCAAGCTCGAACAGCGCGGCGTCGACATCCGCGAGACCATCGACTTCCCGCTGACCCACGAAGACGTCGCCGACGCCATCGGCATCACCTCGGTGCACATGTGTCGGGTCGCCATAGAACTTCGTCGCGCCGGCATCGTCGACTGCCGGCACAACCATATCCGCGTGACTGATTTTCCGGCGCTCAAGGCATTGGCCCAATCGGTGTTCTGAGGCGATTCCCGCGAAACCCGAGCCCGCCCCCCTTTGCGATCGATTGCCCCGGTATGGGAGAAACATCACGCAGCGCATCATCCAAATCCCATACACTGAGCATAGCCATTCCCCCGGCGCGCTGTTGCCGATGGCGTGGCGGTGGATCGCCTCTGAATCATCAGGAAAACAACAACGACTCTCGCGTCAGCCATGTCGGAACCAACCATCGCGCTCATCGGGCTTGATCACAAGGACATTGCCGCCATACGGGCCGCGCTGGAGCTGGCCAGCGGCATCGAGCTGTCCCGCTGGCGAATCGCGCCCGATGCGGAGAACGCGGATGTCATTATCGCCGCCACGTCTTCGCGGCTTCCACCTCGCAACGAAGGAGATGTCAAACCCGTCCTGGCCCTCGTCGGGGACGGCGAAGGCCTTGAAGATGACGTTCCGCGGCTCGCCCGACCGGTCACTTACGCCGGCGTCGTTCAGTTGTTGAAAACCATTCAGGGTCGGCTGATCGATCCCGGCAAACCGGAACCTCCCGTTCAAACCGAAGACAAATCCGCCAGCGCCCCCGACCCGACGCCGCCCGAGAACAACGAGACCTCTTCCCCGGGCGATGCCGCCGATTCGAGCGAAGCGCCCGATACCGAGGATTTCACCGCCGTCGAACTCGAGCCGGAAATCGCCACCGCCGCGATCAACGCCGACGATTTTTCGGAAATCGATCTGACCGACGCGGGACGCACGGATTCGATCGAAGAGGACGCGCCCACCGTTTCGGATGCCGCCGCCGAGACCGGCGACGACGCCGCGGAGCCTCTCGAAGGCGTGGATCTCGCCAGCACCGAAACCGCCGTCTCCCTGCTCGACGATATTGGCGAGGCATTCGACGACATCACCACCCCGACGCTGGACACCAGCAACCCGGAAGCGCCAACCACCTCGCAACCGCGCATCTCCATCGCGGAACTCGTCGCGCCCGCGGGCGCGAACCGCTCCGGAGCCGAGACGAGCGCGGGAAACGCCGCCTCCCCCGCGCTGAATCTGGACGACATCATTCGGCCCGCCCGACGCTTCTACCCGCAGATGCGTTTTCTGGGCCTGTTGCGAAATCTCATCGCCAGCGGCGAAGCCTGCCGGATTTCTCACCCGTATTACCCTCCCGTGGATCTCCACCCCCAGGGCGAGTGGTTCTCCTTCAAGGGCGATCTCGAACTGGCGGAGGGCCTGTTCCGCGCGCCCAGTCACGAACTCTCGACCCGACCCCTGGGCCACGACCGGCTGCCGCCGCCGGACGATGATCCCTACGCGCGCCCGCTGTGGGCGCTCAGCTACACGGCGACCCTGTATGGCTCGGAAGGCCGTCTGCTGGACAGCGCCGACGCCCACGCCCGCCTCAAACTGCGCAAGATGCCGGATACCCGCGTTATCCCCTGGTCCGGCGATTACCAGCGCATCGCCACCTATTTGCAAGACTATGCCGCCAACCTGAGTCAGATCACCACGGTAACCCAGATCAACATCAGGACCGTCATCGACTTTACCAACGCCTGCCGGGAAATCGGCCTGATCGAGGTGCTCGACACCCGGCCGCCAGGCGACCAGCGCCAGGAGCCTCAACCCGACGACAATCCGCCACGCGGCTGGATGAAGCGCATCCGATCAACCCTCAACCGGCTGGTGGTGAAAAATGCAGGCTGACTCCCCCGAGCAGGCCAGCGGAAAAGACACCCTGGACGAACTTGTCTTCGATCCGGGAGAACCCACCCGGACCGAAACGCCCGCCTACCCCATCGAACCCGGATTGCTCCCCCGCTCCCGGGCGCTGCTGCCAGAGGCCGACGATCCCCGGCTGACCGAACGGCTCGGCGGCTACCTGGAAAGCCGAATCGCCCGCAATCCCCGGGACCTGCTCAGCCACGTCCAGCGCATCCTGCTACACCATGAAAAAGGCGAGCCCGACGCCTGTTTCGCCGCGCTGGCGGACCTCTTCGTCGCGCTCGGCGCCAGCGGACGCGAGCTGCGTGAAAACCTGCTGCGTCAAACCGCCGATCTGCTGACCGGCGAACAGGTCAGACTGCTCCAGCGACACCTGGACGTCCCCTTGACGCCCGACCTCCCCTTGCCGGGAATCGGCGCATCGTCGCTCACCCACGGCGTCTCCGGCTCAACCGGCGTCATCGCCAGCGTTCACTCGCTGGATGACAACCCCGACCTGCTCCACGCCGCCTACCAAAGCCTCGAGGCCGGCGACGAAGAGCGGGCCCGCCGCTATCTGGAACAGGCGCTCGACCAGGATCCCGGAGACGCCACGGTGGTCATGGAATTGCTTGCCCTCTACCAGCGCAACCATCTGCGCGACGCCTTCTTCAGCGCGCAGACCCGCTTTTCCAGCCGCAAACTGGCGTTGCCCGAACTGTGGGAAAAACTGGAGCGCCATTTCCACGCCGCCCCCGAAATCTCAGCGAAACCCAAGCCACAGACGTCCCAGGAGACTAAAGTGACGGACTATCAGCTGCTCGAACAATACTACGTGCTCCCCACCCCCGCCGGCGCCTTCTACGCCGTCTCCAGCTCCGAGCCGGATCCGATGCGAAAACTGCTGCTGGCCCTGATGCAAGACCGCGTCACTCCCAAGTTCAAACTCGACACGCTGAGCGCCAGGCTCGATATCGAAAAGCCCGCATTGCTCGACCTGCTGCGCCAGGCCCAAACGCTCGCCTGGATTCAGGGCTTCGAAACCCCGCGCGAAACGCCCGCCTCCCGCATCGGCCCCCGTCTTGAAACCCTGCTAGCCCCCCTTTCCGCGATCCACAAGGGACTGCTGGTCGACTGGAACGGCTTCGCCTTCGCCCGCCACGGCATCGACGACGAAACCGCCGCCACCCTCTCGGCTCTTGCCGCCGACATCGCCGCTGTCGAGAACCGCCACGCCGCCCGCCTCAAGAAATACCTTGGCGTCGCCTCCCAGGGCTGGGCCGCCGTCGACGCCTACGGCGCCAGCCGCATCGGCGCCTGGCCGTTGTTCGTGGGCGACCAGCGGTTTCTGCTGGTCCTGCAAGGCGAACCCCGCCTCAACCTGGAGCAATTCGTGGAACTGACCTGGATACTGGTGAACCGGTATGGGTAGGAAGTAAGCAGCGAAGGTGGATTGCGGATTTCTCGCGGGATCCCCAGTTCCCGGCGGGGCTATTCCGCTTTTACCGGGCCGCCAAAGACTGGATCAGCCCGTCTTCAATCTCGAACTGCTCGGCCAGCGACAGGCCAATGCGCTCGATGTCCTGGCACAATGCCCGCAGGTCGGCGCTGTGGCCGTTGGTCCGGTAGCGCTCGACAAACTCAAGATACTGCTCCGTCAGTTCCCGCAGCCTTTTGACCGCCGCCAGCAGCGCGTCGGAATCCCCCATTGGATCCCGCCGCCGCTGCAGCAGTGAATCCACGAGCCCGAACTGGCTCAACGCGGAATAATCCGTCAAACGCTGGCCAAAATCGCGCAAAACCTCTCCGAGCCGCGACAGTTCGTCAAAGTCCAGCGCCAGCATTTCGCAATAGCTGACCAGCAGGTTTTCTCGTTCAACAGGCAGATCGTCGACTACCTTTTCCGTGGGTGGAGTGGCTACGGTCACGTCGGTTCTATTGGCGCCTCGGCGCTTGTCGGGTGGTAGATGGCCCATGGTACCTCAATTCGGACGGGGGGTCGAAAGCCGCGAACTCTCGCGAGGAGCGCCGGCATCCCCGCCGACAAAAGGCATCGAGAAGTTCTGTTCAGCGGGCTGACGACCTCGAGACCGCCAAATCACTTGCCTCCGGGGCCTCCGCCTGACACAGGGTATTCTTGGTCGCAAGAGGTCTATATAATGAACTGTGTCACATTTTTACGATCCAACTCCGGAGTGGTTCCCGGAAACAGAGGTCGATAATAACCGAAATTCAAGAGGCACTATCCATGAGTCTGTTAGAAACCATCCTCTCCGCCCAGGGCGGCAACCTTGTCAAAAGCCTGAGCCAGGCCAATGGCATCGACGTTCAGCAAGCGCTGGCGGTGCTGGGCAAGCTGACGCCCGCGTTGTCACAGAGCGTGCGCAAGAACACCGAACAACCGGAAGGCGTGCAAGCGCTTTTCGCCGCCTTGCAAAAAGGCAATCACCAGGCCTATCTCGAAGACGAACACAAGGCCTTCAGCAGCGATGCGATCCTCGACGGCAACAAGATCCTGGGCCATCTGCTGGGCTCCAAGGACGCCAGCCGGGCGCTGGCCAGTCAGGTGTCGGCGGAAACCGGCGTCGCCGATTCGCTGATCAAGAAAATGCTGCCCCAGGTGGCGAACCTCGTGATGGGCGCGCTCGGCAGCCAGAACCGTTCCGGCGGCGCCCTCGCCCAAATCGCCGGCATGCTCGGCGGCGGCCAGCAAACCCGGGCGCCCGGATTGCTCGGCGCGTTTCTCGATCGGGATCACGATGGCTCGATCGTCGATGACCTGATGAGCATGGCGGCCAAGCAACTGCTCTGATCATCCCTATCCATACTCACCAACCACATCAGGAGGCCCCATGGGACTGTTCGATTTCGCGAAAAACATTGGCAACAAGATCTTTGGCAAGGATGACGACCCCGCCGAAAAAATCAAGGAACACATCGAGGAAGACAACCCCGGCATCGACGACCTGAAAGTCGTCTACGAGGATGGCAAGGCCGTCATCAGCGGCACGGCAAAATCGCCGGAGGCCGTCGAGAAAGTCATTCTGATGGCGGGCAACGCCAGGGGGGTGGAAATGGTTGACGCCTCCGCCGTCGTCGGCGCGCAACCCTCGATGGAAATCGAGTACTACGTGATCCAGAAAGGCGACACCCTGTCCGGCATCGCCAAGAAATTTCTCGGCAACGCCATGGATTATCCCAAGATCTTCGAAGCCAACCGCGAAGTCATCAAGGACCCGGATCTGATCTTCCCCGGCCAGAAGATCCGCATCCCCAAGTAATCCGCATGCCGGAAACCGAAGACCTGGCCGGGCTTCGCAACGAAGCCCGGTCATTCCGCGACAGCTTCAGCAGCCTCGTGCTGGCCACCTGCTCGGCGGAAGGCGTCCCCGACGCCAGCTATGCGCCCTTCATTCTGGACGAATCCGAAAACCCCTGC
>DRPO01000361.1 GCA_011330835.1 Gammaproteobacteria bacterium
AGAATACCCCGTTCAGGGTGCGTAGGTCTTCGTCGAGAGCTAGGCGTAAAACGCAGGCATAGTGGCGCTACGTCAACGCAGCTATCGATGAAAAGATGCGCACCCTGAACGAGGTATTCTTGGTCGCAAGAGGTATATGTCGCCCAAGTCGCCAAGGCGGTGTTTCGCAAGAAAGCGGAGCGCGACCTCTGGCTTGCCGACCGACTGCGCCGTCTCAAATACAAGCAGGGCGCGGCCAGCCGCCTGATAAAGAAGATGGAAGGGTTTGAAGCGCTTCCCCAACTATCGAAAAGCGCCCGCGAAGACCTGGCCGCGAGTCTGACCTATTTTCGCAACCACAAGCATCAGATGAACTATCCGAGATACAGCGCACAAGGCTGGCCGATTGGTTCCGGGGTGACCGAGGCGGCGTGCAAGACGCTGGTCAAACAACGCTTGTGCGCCTCAGGTATGCGATGGAAAGAAAAAGGCGCTGCCGTTGTACTGAGTTTGAGAAGCCTGGTTCGACCAACTGGTCGCTGGCAGCAATTTTGGGGAAAGATTGATCAATATGGGTTTCCGGTGGTCGCTTAAGGCACATTAAATAGCGGCAGAACCCCCGCATGGGCCTTGGCGCGCGCTCTGGTGGTAGATCTGGGTCAGCAAGGTGGTGGCGCCGACGAACAGAAAATTCCAGCTCGCCCCAGCAGCACACGGGTTTCATTACCAATGGCAATCGCCACCGGCAAGGCAGCTCCCGCTCGTTACATCTTCCCGTCCAGATAGCGACCGGTTTCCCTGTGCTCGAATTCCGGAACCATCGTCTGGAACAAATGGACGATCCACTCTTTATCCCATTCGTCAGCGGCCTTGAGCTTGCCGATTTCGTCAACGAACCAAGCCAGCCTGTCGTTGTCGAAATCAGCGTCATTCCGGATGACGCCGAGATTCTCGAAACGCGCCATGTCGAGTTGTTGGCCCTCGGTGAAAAACTCCTCGAAATCCTTTTCCCCCGTCGTATCGCTGGCGGAAAAATAGCAAGGCCATCGTCGTTCCTTCGAAAGCGTCTCCACGGCGGCTCGCGCCGCTTCTTCGGATTCGCATTCAACCGGCTCATACCCCAGACGCCGCAAATACCGACGCGCGATTTCATCGAAGGTGATCAGATGCAACTGCTCGCTGAGCTTGGGAAAGAAAATGTCGCGATTTTCGCCCAGCAGGCAGGACATCAGGCACAGCTCGCCCGACTCCTTGGGCGTCACGAAATAGCGCCGCACATCATTCGGCGCGGAAATCGGCTGGCGCTTCTGGATACGCTGGTTGAAGCCGTGCAGCAGGCTGCCATCGGAAAACGCCACATTGGCGAAACGCGCCGTGGACACCGGAACCTCCAGCGAACGCCGCATCAGAAACTGCTCCATGATGCGCTTGGAGCAACCCATCATGTTCACCGGATTGGTCGCCTTGTCCGTCGACACGCAGAAATACTTTTTCGCGCCGAAATCCGCCGCCTGCTTCAGCGTCTTCTCGGTGTTCAACACATTAACGTCGATCATCCGCATCAACGTATACGGATCCTTCTCGCTGCGCACATGCTTGAGCGCGGACAGATTCAGCACATAGTCATACGGCCCTTCGTGGCGCAGCAGTGCATCGAATTCCACTGAACCGATATCCACCGCAAAGGTTCGGAAATCCCCATCGATATACCCCAGCGAACCGCGCAGATCGCGCACCAGCTCAACCAGGTTGTTCTCGCTGATATCCACCACATGCAGCGCTCGGGGCCCACGCCGGAAAATCTCCTTGCATACCGCCTGCCCGATCGAACCCGCCCCGCCGATCACCAGAAAGGCCGAAGCCGACACCCGCTCGCGCAACTCGGCCTCATGCCGCGACACATCCTCGCCAAACAACTCTGCCTGGCGACCGATCAAATCCAGTACAAAATCCATCGCTCACTCCGAACCCGGCTCATCGGCCAGAATCTCCCTCACGCACTGCTCCAGCACTTCGAGGTGATCATCAATAACGGCAATAACAGTCTGAGGATCAATTTCTCCCAAATAGTTATGTATTAATCGTTGCGTATATTCCCGCAGGCACGCTGGCGCTCCCAATAGTCCCCTCTCCCC
>DRPO01000362.1 GCA_011330835.1 Gammaproteobacteria bacterium
ATAAATTAGTGAGGCTCTGATTAATTCAGCATCCCCATCATTGCAAGCGAAGCGCGGCACTCTCATAAATGTGGAATCAGTCTGTCAGAGATTGCCGCGGCGCTCCGCTCCCCGCAATGACGAATTAATCATCGGGTTCCTTAGTGCCTCGTTACAGTATTATTGCGGCCCAGCTGTAGTGCCATTCATTTTACGATTATGATAGATTAAGTAGCAGGGGGGTCTTCTTGGGATAAAGAAGACCGCATACGGAAAACGACAAGAAAGATTGAGTAGGTCAGGGATGCCGCATAAGGTCTCAGCTGATAATCCGCCAGATACCGGATTGGCCTGCTTGGTTTTAGTGGCGCGATTTTTTGGTGTTGCCGCACAAACCGGGCAGCTTAAGCATAAATACGCTCGTTCTCAAGAACCCGTTTCACCGAACGAACTTGTTCGTGCCGCCCGACATCTAGGACTCAAAGCGCGTCTAGTTTCCAGTGAATGGAAAAAGCTGGAAAAGACGCCATTGCCCGCACTGGCGCAGCACCAAGACGGCCACTGGGTGGTAATCGCCAAAGCCGACGCAGAACGGGTGCTGGTTCAAGACCCGTTGGAGAGCCGCCCATTAACGCTGCCCCGAGAGATCTTTGAGCCGGCCTGGAACGGGGCATTGATTCTCACAACGCGTCGGGCGCTGCTCGGCGATGAAAATACCCGTTTCGGCTTCCGTTGGTTCATTCCCGCTCTTATCAAATATCGCAAGCTGTTCGGTGAAGTTCTGGTTGCGTCTTTTTTTCTGCAACTGTTTGCCTTGATTACCCCGCTATTCTTCCAGGTCGTGATTGACAAAGTACTGGTACATAAGGGCCTGACGACTCTGGATGTGCTGGCTTTTGGGCTGATCGTGGTGTCGGTATTCGAAGTGCTGCTGGGCGGATTGCGCACCTATGTGTTCTCACATACGACCAACCGGGTGGACGTCGAGCTTGGCGCCAAGCTGTACCGTCACTTGCTGGGCCTGCCGATGAGTTATTTCGGCGCGCGCCGCGTGGGAGATTCGGTCGCTCGGGTACGTGAGCTGGAAAACGTGCGCAACTTCATTACTGGCTCTGCTCTGACCTTGGTTATTGATCTCTTTTTCACCTTAGTGTTTCTCGCGGTCATGTATTACTACAGCCCGCTGCTCACTTACATCGTACTGGCGTCGATTCCCGCTTATATTCTGTTGTCGGTGTTCGTTACCCCGATTTTGCGGGCTCGAGTGAATGAGAAGTTCATCCGCGGCGCGGAAAACCAAGCATTCCTGGTCGAGTCGATCAATGGTGTGGAAACGCTCAAGTCCATGGCTATCGAGCCGCAAATGCAAAACCGTTGGGAAGAGCAACTGGCCGGTTACGTACAAGCCAGTTTTAAAGCCGCCAATCTCAACAATATTGCCAGTCAAGTTGCGGGGCTGATTAACAAGGTCGTCATTGTTCTGATCCTTTGGGTCGGCGCGCGGGCGGTCATTCAGGGCGACATCAGTGTCGGTCAGTTAATTGCCTTCAATATGCTCGCAGCACGGGTCAGTGGCCCCGTGCTACGACTTGTGCAACTATGGCAGGATTTCCAGCAAACCGGCGTGTCGATCCAGCGCTTGGGCGACATCCTCAATGCGCCGACCGAACCGGGCTATGATCAGTCGCGTTTGTCGCTGCCGAGCATTGACGGCCGCGTACGGTTCGACCAAGTCAGTTTCCGTTATCGGGCCGATGGCCCGGAGATCCTGCGTGGTGTATCACTGGATATTGGTGTCGGAGAGGTTGTTGGCATCGTAGGTCGTTCCGGTTCCGGTAAAAGCACACTGACCAAACTGGTGCAGCGCCTGTATGTGGCGGAACGCGGTCGCGTGCTGATCGACGGTGTCGACATCGCCCAGGTCGATACAGCTTGGCTGCGCCGCCGCATCGGCGTCGTATTGCAGGAGAACGTCTTGTTCAACCGTTCGGTGCGCGAGAACATCGCCCTCAGCGACCCCGGGATTCCGATGGAGGCAGTCATTCAGGCCTCGAAGCTGGCCGGTGCTCACGACTTCGTTCTGGAAATGCCGGAAGGTTACGACACTGTCGTCGGGGAGCACGGCGACAATCTGTCCGGCGGTCAGCGTCAACGTATCGCCATCGCGCGCGCTCTGGTCACCAACCCGCGCATATTGATATTCGATGAAGCAACCAGTGCGCTGGATTATGAGTCCGAGCGTATTATTCAACAAAACATGAATGCCATCTGTAAAGGGCGCACCGTCATCATCATCGCCCACCGCCTGTCCACGGTGCGCGGCGCCCACCGAATTATCGTCATGGAAAAGGGGCAGATCGTCGAGCAAGGCAGCCACGACGATCTGCTCAAACAGCGTGGGCGGTATGCTCATCTCCATGCGTTGCAGGGTGGACAAGGCATCAAAACGGTGGGGCGCTGACGCTTGAGACAGGAAACCGAATTTTTACCGGCGGCCCTGGAAATAATGGAAAAGCCGCCGTCTCCAGCTGGACGCGCGATTGCCTGGTCGGTGATTGCGTTCTTCACGATCGCGGCGGTCTGGGCGATGGTCGGTGACATCGATATCGTGGCGACCGCCCAGGGCAAGATTATTCCCAGCGGGCGCGTCAAGGTCATTCAACCGATGGAGATCGGCGTGGTGCGCGACATTCACGTGCAGGAAGGCCAACGGGTGGAGGCCGGTGATCTGCTGATCGAGCTGGACCCCACCTCAACGCAGGCGGATCTGGGGCGCCTTGAGATGGAACTGGTCGCCGCACGCCTTGACGAAGCGCGTTACCGGCAGCTCGATAAAATGACAAGTGATGTGTCTGGTGGGGTTGAACCTAACGCAATGGCTGTACCTGAGCTGGATTTACCAGACCTGCTCGCAAAACAGGTGAGCACCGGCGCTATCCGGTTGCAGGAACAGATGCTCGCCAGCGAATGGTCCGAGCAACAGGCTCGGTTGGCCGCGTTGGACAACGCTATCGAGAGCCGTCAAGCGGACCTCGCCGCAACCCGCAATGAAGTAAAAAAGCTGGAAGGCACCTTGCCGCTGATCACGCGCCGCACCAATGCCCTCAAGGTCCTGGTCGCGAAAAAGCTGAGCGCCGAGCAAGCCTGGCTGGAATTGGAAGAAGAGCGCGTCAAACAGCAACAGGAATTGGCGGTGCTTAAGAACCGTATCGCCCAAGTAACGGCTTCCATCAATGAGGCAAAACAACAGCGCCGTGCCCTGGACTCCGAGTTCAGGCGCAACTTACTCACCAGCCTGTCTGAAACCGAGCGTCGTATCGATCAGTTGCAGCAAGAGCGCGTCAAGGCCAGCCAGCGTACAGAGCTTCAACGCCTTACCGCGCCGGTATCGGGTGTCGTCCAACAGCTGGCGATACACACTATCGGAGGCGTGGTCACACCTGCGCAAGAATTGATGAAAATCGTACCCGAGAGCGAGTCGCTCGAAGTGGAAGCCTGGATCCTCAACAAGGACATTGGCTTCGTCAACGAAGGTCAGGCAGCCGAAGTCAAAATCGAGACCTTCCCGTTCACGAAATACGGCACCATCGACGCCAAGGTGATCGATGTTTCCAACGACGCCGTCACAGATGAGAAAAAAGGGCTTGTGTATGCTGGGCGGGTGTTGATGCAGAAGTCAGCTATTCAGGTCGGAGATAAATTGGTTAACCTGACGCCGGGAATGGCGGTCACAGTAGAGGTCAAGACGGGCAAGCGAAGATTGATTGAATTTGTTTTGGCTCCCTTGTTGCGCTACAAGGAAGAAAGTATGG
>DRPO01000363.1 GCA_011330835.1 Gammaproteobacteria bacterium
GCGCACAAGGTCGCGATCCTCTCCATTACCGAAGGCGAGGACAAGCCCATCAAGTATCCCGACATGTTCCATGCCGCCGATCTGTTGTTGATCAACAAGATCGACCTGTTGCCCTATCTGGAGTTCGACATCGAGCGCTGCATCGGCTACGCCCGGCGCGTGAACCCGCGAATTCGCATCCTGCCCGTCTCGGCGGCCACGGGCGAGGGCATGGATCCGTGGCTGCGCTGGATCCGCCTCAATCGCGACATGCGCCAGATTGGCCTGGTTCCGGACGCCGTCGCGCGGCGGGCCAGCGCATGAGCAGCCTGCCCAGCATTCTGGTCGTCGATGACGAAGTCCGCTCGCTGGAGTCGATCAAGCGCATTCTCGGCACCCGGTTCGATGTCCACACCGCCGACAACGCCGCCGATGCGCGCGCCATTCTTGAACGGGAGTGGATTCAGGTGCTGGTCTGCGATCAGCGCATGCCCGACATGACCGGCATCGAGTTCTGCCAAATGGCGCGCGAGCAGTATCCCGACATCATTCGCATGATCATCTCGGGCTATACCGACTCGGAGGATATTATCGGTGCCATCAACAAGGGCGGCATCTACCAGTACATCACCAAGCCCTGGCATCCCGACGAGCTGGTCAGCAAACTCACCAACGCCGTCGAACTGTTCCGCCTGCAACGCGAAAACGAGCAACTGGCGGTGGAGCTCAAGCTCAAGCCCGATTCGCTGGAACAGGCGCTGATCGAAAAACGACGCATCCTCAAGGCCCGCTACGACTGGGATGCCGGCATCGTGCGCAGCCCGGACAGTTGCCTCAACGAGGTCTGCAATCTGATCCGCCAGGTCGCGCCCTATGACGTGAACGTGCTGGTCACCGGCGAGTCCGGCACCGGCAAGGAGCTGTGCGCCCGGGCCCTGCACTACAACAGCCTGCGCCAGGACAAGCCCTTCGTCGCCGAAAACTGCGGCGCCCTGCCCGACGAACTCCTCGAATCCGAACTGTTCGGACACAAGCGGGGCGCGTTCACCGGCGCGGTCGAAGACCGCCGGGGGCTGTTCGAAGTCGCCGACGGCGGCACGATCTTTCTCGACGAAATCGGCGACACCTCCCCGACTTTTCAGGTCAAGCTGCTGCGGGTGCTACAGGAAGGCGAGGTCAAGCCGCTGGGCGGCAACAAGCGCATTCCAGTGAACGTGCGCGTCATCGCCGCCACCCACCACGACCTGGAGTCGGAGGTTCGCCGCGGCGAATTCCGCCAAGACCTCTACTACCGGCTGGCCACCTTCACCATCAAGATCCCCCCCCTGCGCCAACGCAAGAACGACATCCCCCCGCTGGCGATCGCCCTGCTCAACCAGGCCATGGATCAGCTGGGCAAGCGCGTCAAGGGCATCAGCGAAGAAGCGCTCGACAGCTTCCAGAACTATCACTGGCCCGGCAACGTGCGCGAACTGCAGAACGAAATCAAGCGCATGCTGGTGCTCGCCCAGGACGACTACCTCGGCTCCGACCTCGTTTCCCCGCATATCCTGCGCACCGCCCCCGACGGCGCCGCCCCCGCCATCGAAGATCTTGGCGACATGCAGGGCCCCCTGAAGGAACGCGTCGAAGCCATGGAAGCCCGCATCCTGCGCGAAACCCTGATCCGCCACCGCTGGAACAAGACCCGCGCCGCCCAGGAACTCGGTCTGTCCCGCGTCGGGTTGAGAAACAAGCTGGAACGCTACGGGCTGGAGCGCAACAGCAACATTGAAACGC
>DRPO01000364.1 GCA_011330835.1 Gammaproteobacteria bacterium
CGCCCTTGGAGCCGCCAAAAGGCGCCTCGACCAATGCGCATTTGTAGGTCATCAGCGCGGCCAGGGCCTCCACCTCGTCCTGGTTGACGCTGAGCGCGAAGCGGATCCCGCCCTTCACCGGCTCCATATGTTCGGAATGGACGGACCGGTAGCCGACGAAGGTGTGAATCTGCCCCCGCAGCCGCACCCCGAAGCGCACCGTGTAAGTGGCGTTGCAAACCCGGATCTTCTCTTCCAGGCCGGGCGCCAGATCCATCAGCTGAACGGCGCGATTGAACATCAGATCGACGGAATCGCGGAAACCGGGTTCCTTCCTGCGTTGGGCATTCGTCTGCGCGGCCATGGCGGGTTCCTTGCGTTTGGGATGGCGCCGCGAAACGGGCGAATCGCGGCGCGGGGTGAGACATTCTGACACAGCCTACCCTGCCGCCGTGCGAATGAAAGGCCGATTAACCACAAAGTGAATGATGAAAATGCAAGGTATTTTCCTGCTCATTGTTCAGGCATCAGAAACAGCACGGCCCCATTCCCCCGGAATGCGCACATCTCGTGCCCAATCCGCAAAACGGCATTCTGACGGACAAAATTTCGCCACACTCGTCAGGCCATTTTCCGCCGATACATAGTTCACATGCACGTCCTCTCGGGCTGCCAACCAGACAGGTGCAAGATGAAAACGCTGGAAAAGAACAAGCTGCCGTTCCGGGCCAGGCCCGCCAGCACAGTCAGGAATTTCATTCAAGATTCGTTCCCGACCCGCCGCGCAGATGCGTTCTTGCGCCAGGAAGACGGCTCGCTGATCATCTTCTCGCTCTATCTTCTCGTGATCATGCTGATCGTCGCCGGGATGGGCGTGGACCTGATGCGCACCGAAACCCAGCGCTCGCGCCTGCAATCCACGCTCGATCGGGCGATCCTGGCCGGTGCCTCCCTGGAGCAGACGCTGAACTCCACCGACGTGGTGCGCGACTATTTCGACAAGGCCGGCCTGCTGAACTACCTGAAAACGGTGAGCGTCGTCGAAACCGCCACCTCCAAGACGGTGACCGCCACCGCGGAGATGGAAGTCGATTCCTTCTTCATGAATCTCGTCGGCGTGGACAAGCTGCAATCACCCGCCGCCGGTCAGGCCGAGGAAAGCCTCTCCGACATCGAGATCTCGCTGGTGCTCGACATCTCCGGCTCCATGGGCGACTACTCCAGTTCCGGCGGCGATACCAAGATCAACCTCCTGAAGAGAGCCGCCAAGGATTTCGTCTATCTCATGCAGTGCGACCCGGATGCCGAGCCGCCCTTTGACAACAACTGCGTGGTCGAACCCGATTCGGTTTCGATCAGCGTTGTGCCCTACGACCAACAGGTGGTGGCCGGCGAAACCCTGCTGCAGCTGTTCAACACCACCGAGGAGCACCAGAATTCCAGCTGCCTCGACCTGCAGACCTCGGATTTCAACAGCGTCGCATTGGAGCTGGACCCGATGGTGATCGACCCGATCGGCGGCACACCCGACCCGACCCCGAATCTGCGGCGGACGACCGAACTTGACTTCTGGTCGGGCTATTGGGGGATCACCTCGCGCGCGGCGCAGGATTCCTATCGCGAGTGCCGCACCGAAAACAGCGCCACGCTGAAGCGTGCGATCATCCCCTATGCCCATGATTATCAGGCGCTGATGGATGACATCGACGAGCTTGCCGCCGATGGGTGGACCTCGATCGACCTAGGTTCCAAATGGGGCGCGGCGCTGCTGGCGCCGGAATTCCGCCCCGGCCTGACCACTCTGATCAATGCCAACAAGGTGAATGCGAACTTCAACGGGCGGCCCTACAGCTATACCCGCCCGCGCACCCGCAAGGTCATGGTGGTGATGACCGACGGCATCAATACCTACCGCCTGTGGATCCG
>DRPO01000365.1 GCA_011330835.1 Gammaproteobacteria bacterium
CTCGCGACCAAGAATACCCCATTCAGGGCGTGTAGGTTTTCGTCGAGAGCAAGGCGTAAAAACGCAGGCATAGTGGGGCTACGTCAAGTTTTTACAACGCGGCTATCGGCGAAAAAATGCGCGGCCTGAATGGGGTATTCTTGGTCGCGAGAGGTATATTTACCTGAACGGGGTGTGAGTAGGGTATCATTTCCCGTGAAATGACCAGGTTACGGCACATTCCGAATATCATTACTTTCTTCCGGTTGTTGTTGATCCCGCCGGTCGCCTGGGCGATTCTGCGCGAACACTACGCCACGGCGTTCTGGCTGTTTACGCTGGCGGGGTTCAGCGACGGGGTGGACGGGTTTCTGGCCCGGCGTTTTTCGTGGCAGAGCGAGCTGGGGGCGACGCTGGATCCGATCGCGGACAAGTTATTGATGATTGTCTCTTTCTATTGCCTGTCCTGGCAGGGGGTGTTGCCGTGGTGGCTGTTCGCGGTGGTGCTGGCCCGTGATCTGATCATTGTTGGCGGCGCGCTGGCTTACCAGTTTGTGACCCGGGCGCTGAAGATGGAGCCGATTTTTCTCGGCAAGGTCAACACAGTGGTTCAGATTGTGATGATCATGGTGTTGCTGGTGCATTTGGCCTATCGCCAGGTGCCTGTCGCGTGGGTGGACGCGCTGGCGGTCCTGCTGTTGCTGAGCACGCTGGCGAGCGGCGTCGCTTATGTGGTGATCTGGCTGAACAAGACGCGGAGCGCGGCGGGATGACGTTGACCGATTCCCAGAAGTGGCTGTTTCTGGCCGGAGTTTTCCTCGGCGGCTGGCTGCTGTACCTGCTGGCGCCGGTGTTGACGCCGTTCCTGCTGGGGACGCTGTTCGCTTATCTCGGCGACCCTTCGGTCGATCGGCTGGAAAGCTGGGGACTGTCCCGCACGATTGCCGTCATCACGGTGTTCGTGGCGATGACGTTGCTGGTCGTGCTGGTGGTTTTGTTGGGCGCGCCGATTTTTCAGCAGCAACTGGCGCTGTTTCTGGACGCCTTGCCCGGTTATATCGAGTGGGCGGGGACGACGCTGGTTCCCTGGCTGTCGGACGTGACGGGTCTTTCGCGGGATCAGCTCGATTTTTCTTCGCTGGCGGCGCTGTTGCGGGAGAATTGGTCGCAGGCCGGGGGCGTGGCGGTCAATCTGTTGTCGGTGGCGGGCCATTCCGGGGTTCGGCTGCTGGGTTGGGTGGCGAACGGGGTGCTGATTCCGGTGGTGACATTCTATCTGCTGCGGGACTGGGACGATCTGGTGGCGGGGGTCGATCATCTGTTGCCGCGCAAGCTGGAGCCGGAGATCGCCCATATCGCCGCCGAGGCGGATTCGATTCTCAGCGCTTTTCTGCGCGGGCAACTGCTGGTGATGCTGTGTCTGGGCATGATCTACAGCATTGGCCTGTGGCTGGCGGGCGTGCAGTTCGCGTTGCTGATCGGGATGCTGGCGGGGCTGGTGAGTTTTGTGCCCTATCTCGGATTCATCGTCGGTGTGGCGGTGGCCGGGATGGCGGCGCTGTTTCAGAGCCATGACCTGTTGTCGCTGTTGCCGGTGTTGGCGGTGTTTGGCGTGGGTCAGGTGATCGAGGGGATGGTGCTGACGCCGCTGCTGGTGGGCGACCGGATTGGCCTGCATCCGGTGGTGGTGATTTTTTCGGTGGTGGCCGGGGCGCAGTTGTTCGGCTTTGTCGGCATGCTGGTGGCGCTGCCGGCGGCGGCGGTGTTGGCGGTGATCGTGCGCGATCTGCATCGGCGCTATCTGGAGAGCCAGATCTACGCCGCGCCGGTGGCCGAGGCCGATCCTCGAGAACAGTCCGCCGAGCGCTCATGAAGCAATTGCCGCTTCCGATCCGCCTCGATCAGAGGGCGACCTTCGCCGCGTTTGTCGCGGGCGAGAACGGCATGCTGGTCGAGGCGCTGAAAGAGATGTTGAACCCGGCGTCGAAGCCGGAGCCGCAGGTCTATCTGTGGAGCGGCGGCCCGAATGGCAAGTCGCATTTGTTGCAGAGCCTGTGTCAGGCGGCCTCGGAGGCGGGGACGCGGGCCATCTATCTGCCGTTGGGCGAAATGGCGGAGAGCGATTTCGGGATTCTCGAAAATCTGGAGCGGTACGCGATTGTCTGCCTGGATGATGTGCATCGGGTCTGCGGGTTGCCCGAGTGGGCGGAGGCGCTGTTTCACCTGATCAACCGCCTCAGGCAGTCGGGCTCGCGGCTGGCGATGTCGGCCAACGGGCCGCCCGATGCGCTGGATTCGGCCTTGCCCGATCTGGCCTCGCGCCTGTCCTGGGGGCCGGTGTATCGCATCCAGCCGCTGCGAGACGGGGATCTGGTCGATTTCGTCGTGCGGCGCAGCCGGCGTCAGGGAGTGGTGATTCCCCGCGACGTGGTGGAATACCTGATCCGGTTTACCCGCCGGGACGTGACCGAGATGATCGAATGGGTGGACCTGCTGGATCGGGAAGCGCTGGCGCGGCAGCGCCGCGTGACCCGGCCTTTTATCCGCGAACTGGTGGCCTCGTCCGGCGGTCGGCGCCGTCAGGCGACCCGGCAGGGTCATTGACGTGCAAAGAGGCGTCCGATCCGCGATCATGAGGGATTCGGAGCCGGCAAGGAGCGGGCTCGCTATACCTCTTGCGACCAGGAATACCCCATTCAAGGCGTGTGGTGCGTGCCGACTGTTCCCTCTGAGAGGGTTAGGGTCTCCACGAACCAATCCCTACCAGCCCGCGCCCCATCCGTCATTCCGGGCTGAGTGGAGCGAAGACCCGGAATCCAGTGCGAGGCGCTGGATTCCCGCTTTCGCGGGAATGACGAGCTGGGCGGGAATGACGGAGATGTTCGGTGATGGAGTGAAACGCCCACCGCAATCCTCCCCACAAGCGTGGCTGGGGGCATTGCGACGCGCTTCGTCTCGGGATACAG
>DRPO01000366.1 GCA_011330835.1 Gammaproteobacteria bacterium
GAGTTTACAGGAGGTTCCCCGGATAGGGGGGGCTGGATCGTGGACGCATGGAGGCTGCCGCTCTAACGGAGTCGCCTCGTTTTTGATGAGCCGCGCCGCGGGAAACGAGTATGGGGCGTGGTTTCGCTGGATGATGGATGTTTGTCCACGTCCGCGCGACGTTCTTTTTCATTGAGTCGAAGGTAATCCCACGGAAGTGGGGTTTTAATACAGAAGATGACGAATATACGCTTATTTGGTCATGATATCCCCCTGATGTTTCTGTACCTCGCTCTGGTCGAGTTTCTGTTGCTGGTAGCCTCGGTTTTCTCGGCCGCCTATACGCGAAACTATTTCATGGGTGATGTGGAAGGGTGGCCGGAGTTGTCGGATCTTGAGCGCATCACCGGCCCCCTGTTGCCCAACGCTGCGGTCTATGCCCTGCTAATGCTTCTGGCGATTACGGCCATGGGGTTGTATAGCGGCGGTTATCTTCGTCTGGGGAAGCGTGGCGTCATCGCAAGGATAGTGGTTGCGCATCTGTCTGGCATCTTGTTGTTTACGTTTCTGGTCTATGCGTTTCCCGGTCTGTTTCTGGGGCGAGGACTACTCTTTCTCGCGGTGATGTATTCGATGGCGTTTATCATCCTGTCCAGAAAAGCATTTGGCAATTTCGTCGAGTCCAGAGCGCTGGAGCGAAGGGTATTGGTTTATGGCGCCGGGGCGCGGGCCAAGTTGATCGAAGACATGGAGTCGCAACTCAATCGGCATGGAACCCGGTTGTGTGGCTGCGTGCGGGTGAACAAGGAGCCGGTGGAAGTGTCGTCAACCCATGTCATTGATAACTTTGAGCCCCTGCCAGACCTGGTTGACCGTTTCGACATTGATGAGATTGTTGTGGCGGCCGACGACAGAAGGAATTCATTGCTGGTCGATGAATTGCTGGAATGTCGGCTCAATGGCGTAACGGTATCGGATCTGGCCAATTTTATCGAACGAGAGTCGGGGAAGCTGCGCCTTGACATCATGTCTCCGAGCACCCTGATTTTTTCCGAGGGATTCGCCCAGGGGATGTTCAGGGATGTCGTCGAGAGGGTATTTGACGTGGCGGGCAGTCTGCTGCTCCTCGCGGTCGCATCGCCGGTCATGTTGTTGACGGCAGTGGCGATAAAGATCGAGGACGGCCTTCGCGCGCCGGTGATCTATCGGCAAACGCGCATAGGAAAGGACGGCAAACCATTTAGCGTTCTCAAGTTCAGGAGCATGCGGGAAGACGCCGAGAAACTGGGCGCGCAATGGGCTCGGGACGATGATGACCGGGTGACCAGGGTGGGTTCGGTGATTCGCAAGCTGAGAATCGATGAACTGCCTCAGACGATCAATGTGCTCAGGGGCGACATGAGTTTTGTGGGTCCCCGCCCGGAACGGCCGGAATTCGTCAGGGAGTTGGCGCGCAAGTTGCCCTATTACAGCGAACGTCACCGGGTCAAGCCAGGCATTACCGGTTGGGCGCAGTTGAACTACCCTTATGGCGCGTCGGATCGTGATGCGCTGGAAAAGCTGCAATACGACATGTACTACGCGAAACACCATACCTTGATACTGGATCTGTTCATCCTGATCCAGACGGTTGAAGTCGTACTGTTCGGAAAGGGCGCGCGATAGTGCATGTGAGCGGGGTTATTGTTTGTCCGGGCAATGCCGGACTTTCTGGTCGGGCGGAAGATCGGCGCCCGGCGTGGCGCGGCCTGATGAGAAGAAGCGTTGTACAAGATGTCGCTATGGGCCTTTCAATACGCGGATGGTTAGCATGATGGGGAATGTTCGGCTCAAAGAAAAGCTGTTATCCGTGTCGCTGTTGTTGCTGTTGCTGGCGCTCTCCGCGTGTCGGGAAGATACGGGTGACCAGAAATTTTCTCAGGCCAGGCTGGAGGCGTCTCGGGGAGAGCGCATTCAGGCGATAGACGATCTGAAGTCGGGGCTCCGAATTGACCCGGAAAACAGGGATGCCTGGATGTTGCTCGGGCGTTTGTATCTGGAGGTCTCGGCGCCACGGCGCGCTTTGACGAGCTTTCGCAAGGCTCTGCTTCTGGAGCCGGAGGACGTCGAAGCGAGGATCGGCGTCAATGATGCGTTGTTGCGGGTGGGCGCCTGGGAATCGGTATTGTCCGAGACAAAAGAACCTCGAGAAATAGGCGACAGGAATACAGCGGTCCTGGCCAGTCAGCGTGCGTTGGCGTTGGCGCGGGCCGGGCGTTTCGAGCGCGCCAGGGCATTGTTGGCGAGAATCAGCGGCGCGGGGTTCGCGACGCCGGGTTACTGGATCGCCCGAATCAGATTGGTGGAAGCGACGCAGGGGCGGGACGCCGCGCTGGAAATTGCCGAAGAAGCGCGCCGTCGCTTTCCGGAACGCCCGGAGTTGTTACTGGAGAAAACGGAGCTCGTTGATCTTCGGGAAGCGGGCGTCGAGACCGAGGCGACCTTGCGGTCGCTGATGGATTCGACCGCCCCGGGATATACGCCCGCCACCGCGCAGCGAGCGGCCTATTTGCTGGTCAACTACTACACGAGCCAGGGAAAGCTGGAAGACGCCGAGCGCATCGCGGGGAAAACCCTGAGACAGTATCCCGAAGACTACCGGTCGCATTACCTTGGCGGTCTCGTTGCGCTGATCTCGGGGCGCTACGACAGGGCGGAGAGGCGTTTCCTCAGGCTGGAGAAGTCTTACAGAATCCCCCAGGTTCGGTTGCTGCTGGGGGTTGTATACATGGCGAAAGGGGAATACGAGCGAGCTCGGTTTTATCTCGCCAACTATTACGGTTCACGGTCCGACGACAGATGGGCCGCGAAATTGCTGGTAAGAGTCTATTTGATTCTTGGGGACAGGGAAAGCGCTCAATCGGTATTGGCGTTGCTCGACGAGCGGAAGGATGACGCCGAGATGGAAATATTGCGGGGCTTGGTTGCGTTGATGCGGGGTGACGCGCCTCGGGCGCGGGAACTCGTCCGGAATGCAATATCGCTGGCGGGTGATGATCCAACCGCCATCAAGCTGATTTCCCGCGCCGAGATTGCATTGGGCGACTATCCCCAGGCGGCGTCGTTGTCGCGTCGAGTGTTGGCTGAATATCCAGGCGATGTCGACGCGGGGGCTCTGGCGATCGAGGCGAGCAGCGCGATGAACGACGCTAACGCCGTGGATGGCGTTCTTCGCGGTCTGGAGAACGCGGGTGTTTCGAAAGCGTGGATCGAAACGGTTCGCGGCGCCGCTCTCTTGCGGATGGGGCGGGTATCCCAGGCGCTAGACGCGCTTCTACCGCTTGTCAGGAAACATCCAGGCAATCTTCAGGCGATGATGGTTTTGGCTCTGGCCGCCGAGAATGATCGGAAATTCGATCTGGCGGAGTCGCTGTACAAGAAACTTCTTCAGGAGGAGTTCTATCGTGACGCGGCGATCGATGGACTGGTTAGGATCAGCTACGCGCGAGACGATTTGCGCGGGCTTCGCGCGACTGTTGCGTTGGCTCAGGCCAAAAACTACAAGGCGGTCCGCCCATTACTTTTTCTTGGAGCTTACCACGTCACCCAC
>DRPO01000367.1 GCA_011330835.1 Gammaproteobacteria bacterium
GCCGGCGCGACCATTATCCTGACGACGCATAATCTCGACGAGGCGGAGAATCTGTGCCGCAACATCGCCATCATCGATCGCGGCGAAATCATCCGCGACACCACCATGAAGCGGCTGCTGGCGACGCTGGAAAGTGAAACCTTCGTGCTCGATCTGGCGCGCCCCATCGACGCCGCGCCGAATCTCGAAGGCGTGGACGTCACGCTGGTCGATCCTCATACGCTGGAGGTTCACGTCGACAAGCACTACACATTGAACCGGCTGTTCTGCGCGCTGGAGACCGCCGATATCGAGGTGCAGAGCCTGCGCAACAAGTACAACCGGCTGGAAGAGCTGTTCCTCGGCCTGGTCAACTCGCCCCGCAACCCATGACCCGACATCCCTACTTCATCGGCTTCCAGACGATCGTCATCCGGGAGATCCTGCGTTTCATGCGGATCTGGCTTCAGACCATCCTGCCCACGGCGATCACCACGGCGCTCTATTTCCTGATCTTCGGCGGGTTGATCGGCCCCCGGATTGGCGAAATGGACGGCTTTTCGTACATGGATTTCATCGTGCCGGGCCTGATCATGCTGGGGGTCATCACCAACTCCTACGCCAACGTGGTGTCGTCCTTCTATTTCGCCAAGTTCTCCCACAGCATCGAGGAACTGCTGGTGTCGCCTCTGCCCAACTATCTGATCCTGCTCGGCTATCTCGTGGGCGGAGTGGCTCGCGGCGCGGTCGTCGGCCTGGCGGTCACCACCGTTTCCTGGGCGTTCACGGATCTGAGCATCCACAGCCCGCTGGTGGTCATCACCGTGGCGCTGCTGACAGCGACGCTGTTCTCGCTGGCGGGCTTCATCAACGCCGTGTTCGCGCAGAGCTTCGACGACATCTCCATCGTCCCGACCTTCGTGCTGACGCCGCTGACCTATCTCGGCGGCATCTTCTACTCGATCTCGCTGCTGCCCGCGTTCTGGCAGAAGGTCTCGCTCGCCAATCCGATCCTCTACATGGTCAACGCCTTCCGCTATGGCGTCCTCGGCGTCAGCGATATTCCGGTGACCACCTCTTACGCCATTATCATCGCTTTCATCGTCGCCTTGTTCGCCATCGCCTTGATCCTGTTGAACAAGGGAATCGGCATCAGAACGTGAACGGGGTCAAAACACGTCCATCCGCTGCCACGAATCCGCCTGTTGGCGGCCAAAGCCTTTTGCGCCAACCCCTTATCTGCGTTATAACGCCCACCCTTGCCCCCGAATGAACGCCACGCTCATGGATGCTCCAGCCACGGTTTCCGAAAGCGCCGACCAGCCGCTCACCCGGCTCACCCTCGGCGACACCCGCGTCACACTGCTCGGAACCGCCCATGTCTCGCGCGCCAGCGCCGAAACCGTCGCCCGCCTGATCGACACCGGCGACTACGACAGCGTCGCCATCGAGCTGTGCGAGACCCGCTACAAAACCGTCACCAACCCGAACAGCCTGGCCAAGATGGATCTGTTCGAGGTGATCCGCGACGGCAAGGCCACCATGATCATGGCCAGCCTGGCGCTGTCCGCCTTCCAGCAACGGCTGGCCGACCAGTTCGGCATCAAGCCCGGTCAGGAAATGCTGGTCGCCATCGAGAAAACCCGGGAGCGCGGCCAACAGGTCGAACTGATCGACCGCGAGATCGGCGCCACGCTCAAGCGCGTCTACAAATCCGTGCCCTGGTGGCAGCGCATGGGCATCTTCACCGGACTGATCGCCAGCGTCGTCTCCAACGAAAAGATCGAGGAAGCCGACATCGAAAAGCTCAAGGAAGGCGATATTCTCGAATCCACCTTCCAGGAGTTCGCCGAAACCTCGGAAAACATCTACAAGCCGCTGATCGACGAACGCGACCGCTACATGGCCGACCGCATCTTCCAGATCCAGCAACGGCAATCGCCGGACAGCCTGCTGGCCATCGTCGGCGCCGGCCACCTCGCCGGAATCAAAAACTACCTCGAACAACTGGCCGCCAAGCAACCGCCCGCCGCCGAAGTCGAAAGCGAACTCGAAGAACTGGCCTCGATTCCGCCCCGCTCGAAACTGTGGAAATGGCTGCCGTGGATCATCGTCGCCGTCATACTCGGCGGCTTCGCGCTCGGCTTCTCGCGCAGCGCCGATCTTGGCTGGGATCTGGTCAAGGACTGGGTCGTAATCAACGGCGGCCTGTCCGCTCTTGGCGCGCTGCTCGCCGCCGGCCATCCGCTGACCGTCATCAGCGCCTTCCTCGCCGCGCCGCTGACCTCGCTCAACCCGACCATCGGCGCCGGCATGGTCACCGGCGCGGTGGAGCTGTTCCTGCGCCGCCCCCAGGTGGAGGACTTCGGCAAGCTCAAGCAGGACACCTCCGACTGGAAAGGCTGGTGGCAAAACCGGGTCTCCCGGGTGCTGCTGGTTTTCTTCTTCTCGACGCTTGGCTCCGCCGCCGGCACCTACATCGCCGGTTACAAGATCTTCGATAAACTGTTCTGAGATACGAAAAGTTTCCGTCATTCCGGGCTGAGTGGAGCGAAGACCCGGAATCCACGGGAAGCGCTGGATTCCCGCTTGCGCGGGAATGACGGGAAAAGCTCCGTCATTCCGGTGAACTTCCCCAACGGCGTTGCCGGCGGGACGCCGGCGCTCCCAGTAGCAA
>DRPO01000368.1 GCA_011330835.1 Gammaproteobacteria bacterium
ATGAGCAAGCGTGATTTTGATCCAATCCACCCGGGAGAGGTTCTGCTGGAAGAGTTTCTTCGGCCTATGGGGATCTCCCAGTACCGCCTGGCCAAGGATATCAGTGTGCCCCAGCGCAGGATCAGTGAAATAACGCAAGGCAAGCGTTCGATTACGGCCGATACCGCGTTGCGTCTAGGTCGTTATTTCGGAATGGAGGCTCAGTTCTGGTTAAACCTGCAGTCTCGTTACGACCTCCTGCGGGCAGAGGAAAAACTGGACAATCGACTGGACAAGGAAGTAAGGCCACGCGCGGCTTAGCGCGAATCTCATACCAGACCAGACAATCCTCATCCAGCAAAGCCGCCAGACGGCGCGCAAAGCGCCGCTCCCCCGGCGCCTTCATGCTCGCCAGCACATCCTGCGAAAGCTCGGGAAACATCTGGGCCATTCCAATCCTCCATGAAGAAAATCAGGCTCCACATGCTACCACAGCGGACAGCGCCCCACGTCGCATGGACGAAAAGAGCAATTATCCAGGTTACAACCCCAAGCCGACAAAGCCCAACGCAACAAGCAGACACACATCGTAGGCCAGATAAGCCGAAGGCGCATCAGGCATTGTTAACGGCAACCACCTCGGGTTGTTGTTCCAGGAGGCGCAGGGCAATCGCGCTTAAATTTGATCGCTTAAAAATCAGCATAGTAGGCCTGATAAGCCTTCGGCTTATCAGGCCTACGGTAAAGCACGAAGGAAAAGAAAAAAGAGGAGCAGAATTCAATCCCTTTTTCATCAGGGCTACGTTCAAACGATGGCTCTCTCCTGATCGCGTACATTCTTGATGTCTTAATCCCTTTTTCATCAGGGCTACGTTCAAACCAAATCTCCGACAACTTGGGCGATGCTGCTCTGCGTCTTAATCCCTTTTTCATCAGGGCTACGTTCAAACCCGCGGTGCTTTCGAAAACCCTCATGTATTCAATGTCTTGCGCGATGATCGCGTATATATCAAATGGGATAGACGCCACTTGGGGTTTCCTATCGCGAGGGTTGGGGCAGTTTGTCGCCGAGGAAGGTGACTTCCGGGCCGCTGCGGATGAGTCGCGTCTTTCGAGGATGCAGTTCGAGGCCGAGTTTGTCAAGGGTCTGGCTGGCGTATTCGAGGGCCTGGGCGGCCTGGGCCTTGGTGGCGGCGAAGAGGAGGAAGTCGTCGGCGAAGCGGACGAAGGGGATGTGTTTGCGGGTGAGGGCGAGGTCGAACTGGTGGAGGTAGAGGTTGCAGAAGAGGGGGGAGAGGATGGCGCCCTGGGCGATGCCGCGAGCGCTTTTGAAGATGCTGCTTTGGTGGGCGCCGTGGGCGAGCCATTGGTCGATGAGTTTCAGGGCGGCGTTGTCGTCGATGAAGCGTTTGAGCTGTTTTTGCAGGGGCCGGTGGGGGATGCTGTCGAAGAAGCTGGCGATGTCGGCGTCGACCAGCCAGTCGAGGCCGGTGTTGATGCGTTCGCGGGCGCGGTTGAGGGCCATCTGGATGTTGCGGTTGGGGCGGTAGGCGAAGCTGTCTTCGTGGAAGAGGGCTTCGGCGCGCGGTTCGAGGACGGTGAGCAGGGCGCGCTGGACGAATTTGTCGCGCAGGTATTGGGCGCTGAGGATGCGTTGTTTGCCGTCGGGTTTGCGCAGGGTGAAGCGGCGCAGGGGCTGGGGGCGGTAGCGCCCTTCGAGGACGTCGGCCCGGCACTGGAGGATGTGGCGCACGAGGTGTTTTTCCAGTGCGTCGCGGTCGGTGTCGATGGACCAGGGGGTGTGCTGGGTGCGCAGGCGCCGCCAGGCGATGTCGAGGATTTCGGGGCTCATGGCTTGTTCGATCAGGGGGCTAGCCATCGGTATTCTCCAGTGCTTTGAGTCGTTGGCGAAATTGCTGGATGAGGCCGCCAATCTGTTGGCGCAGCGGGGTGTCTTCGCGGGTTTCGTTGTCTTCCTGGGGTGATCGGGGCCAGTTTTCGCGCTGTTCGGCCCAGGCGGCGAAGAACCGGGGGCGGGCTTTTTTGCCGAGGCGGCAGCCTTCGCGTTCGCGGTAGTAGAAGTCTTCGGGCTGGAGTTGTTCATTGCGCAGGAGCTTGAGGACGAGTTGGTCGACGCCGGCGCGAAAGGGTTCGCAGAAGTCGAGCGCGAGGCTTTCGCGGCCAGGGTAGTCCTCGTGGAGGTAGCCGAGCGCGGGGTCGAGGCCCCAGCCGATGAGTTGGTGGCGGACTTCGCTGTGGAGCAGGGTGTAGCCGAGCGAGAGCAGGGCGTTGACCGGGTCGCGGGGTGGGCGCCGGTTGCGTCCGGTGAATTTCCATGATGGGGGAAGTTGGCTGGCGAGCAGGGCGAACCAGGCGCGGGCGGCGCCGCCTTCGATGCCGCGGATGGTTTCGGCGGTGAGGGGACGGTGGAGTTTGTTGGAGGCGCGTTCGATGGCCTGGGCGTAGGAATCGCAAGCGTCGTTGTCGCCGGTCCAGTCGCGCAGGGTGTCGAGCGGGATCGTGGCGGCTTGCAGCTTGCGTTGCACGAACCAGGCGGCCAGCGCCCCGGCGCGTTCCGGGTTTTCGGCGCAGCGGTATTGCAGGCGGCGGAACGGGAGCTGGGCGGCGAGTCCGGCGCCGACATGGGCGGGTTGCTGGCGACCGTTGCCGGGCAGTGCGACGGTGGCGACGCCGGCGCTGGCGAGCGCGCGCAGGGCGCCGGTGGAGATCATGACGGCGCCGTGGAGGATGACCAGCTCCAGCGGTTCGAGGGGGATGCGCCGGCGCGCTTCGCCGGCCCGTTCCACCAGCAGGCAGCCGGTCGCGTAGCCGATCGTGGTGTTCTTGCGGTCGACGGTCAGGATCATGGCCGGGCCTCCGGAGGATTGCGTTGAAGCAGGGTGGCGAGTTTGTCGATCAGACGGGGCTTGGCCGCGCGCCGTCCGCTGAGCGCGCCTTGCAGCGCGCCGGGACGAGGGCCGGCTTCCCAGAGCGCGTCAGGCGAGCGAACGGGGTAAAGGCGAATATCATCCTCGCGGCTGTCGGTCATCTTGCGCAGGGATTTCTCGATCTTGCCGAGCGCGCCCGCGTCGCCCTTGTACAGATAGACCGAGCGTTGCGCCATGAGCGCGCGCTTTTTCAGGTAGTAATGCACGCGCCGAAGCCGCTTCGGGTCGCGAATGTCATAAGCGATAATGAACCAGTTTTTTCGATTTCTCATGGTGATCGACCCCGTTGGTGAATTTGGGCAGCCAGACCCGTAGGCCTGGTAAGCCAAAGGCGCGTCAGGCGTTGCCGGCGGCCCGGAATTGCCTGATGCGCCCCGGAATTGCCCGATGCGCCTACGGCTTATCAGGCCTACGGCGCAACCACGTTGGTGAAGGGACGTCGGTTTATCCGAGGTACAGCCCCGCTTCCGCGAAGCCGATATTTCCCTTTCCGATCAACAGCCTGGCGTCGTGATGATTATCTATCCACGCCAGCAGCAAACGGTCTTCCTGCTCGTCGATAATGTCCGCGAGTTGCAAAAAGAGTTCCTCCGCTTCCCGTGGCGCGAGCCGGCACTCGCAAACGGAATACTGGCCGTCGAGCCGCCAGGCGGCGAGACGCCGACGCACCTTGCGGCGTCTCGCATCGCTGACGATGTCATAGGCTATGATCGCTGGTCGCCGTTTCATGGGTCTTCAGGATGTTGGCCAGCAAATCGTCCGTTTCGGGGTCAGTCTCCAGAGCGACTGGCGGCTCGGGCGCCGATTCGACCGGCGGCTGACCGATTTCCTCGTTCAGAATGCCCGCGAAACTGGCCATCAGCTTCTCGAAAGTGTCGATAAAGTTATTCAGCCGTTTTTGCAGTCGGGCTTCCTCTTTCTCACGGACGATCGGGTTGGCGAACCGGTCGAGCCGCTGAAAACGATGGTCCACCTCTTCCAGAAACTCCTCCGTCAGGTTATTCAAGCGGCGCTCCACCTGAGCGTAAGTCTCGGTGAAATATTGCAACCGTTGCTCCCGCAGCCGGGTCTTGCCATTGACCAGCACCTGATTACAGGTTTCGCGGAACGACTGAAGCCGCAGCTCCAGCGCCATGGCGATCGCCTCCTGGCGATATTCGAAGCCCATCTCCAACTCCTTGCTGGCCGCCTTCTGGATCAGCTTGCGCTGGCCCGCCGTGCGAAACAGCGACAGCGGCGTCACCGGGCCGTGGCCCAGCGCGGAAGAGATCTGGCGCTCCGCCAGCTCGGTGCGCCGGTCAGCTTCGGCGCGCAGCGCGTCGATGGGAATCATGGGCGTGTTGGTTGAATCAGTCATGGAACCTCTCCAGTTGAAAACTTGAATTGATCGGCGAAAAGTCCTCGCCCCAGCGTCTTGCACCCGAACAGCCTATCCGTGAATCCGCCTCCTGGGGCAAGTGGCAAGCTTGCCAACGCTCGCGGGATCGTTTCCCTGGCGCCATCGCCTGGTCATTCCATCCCAACCGTAGGCCCGATAAGCCGAAGGCGCATCGGGCGTTGCCCATCATGAGCTGTCATCCCGGCGAACGCCGGGATCCAGATCAGTAGGCCTGGTAAGCGCGAAGGCGCATCAGGCAATCGGGGGCGCCATAAGCAATGCCTGATGCGCCTGCGGCTTATCAGGCCTACAGTAAACTCCGGCCACGGTGGCGCTCCCAATAGTTCCCTCTCCCCCTTGGGGGAGAGGGTTAGGGTGAGGGGGAAAGCCGCATATCGGGATACAGGGCGCGAGTACTTTTGAAACTATTGATACCGGGATAAGAGGCTATTTACACCTCCATTTTCTCGGCTGTTTCCACAGTGGCTCGCGCGCGCTTTTCAAGCTTTTCCATGAACTTTTGGTAACGCGCGGTCTCCTTTTCGGCTTCCGTCGCCAGTTTCGCGCCGAAAATCTGCTTGTCGATTTCGTGTTGATGCTCGGCGCGCAACGCCGGGGCGACCGTGACCGTCAGGGTGTCGAAGGACAGCATGATGCCCAGCTCAAGAAGCAGGCTGATCAGAATGGCGAAGGCGAACACCAGCCCCTGCGCGCCCGGCGCGACGCCGAACAGCCCCCGGCTCAGACTGATGAACGCCGCGATGCGTGGATCCGCCGCGCGCTCATCATCCCCGTATTCGCTGGTCATGATGCGCCGCCGCTGCGCCCGCGCCTTTTCCAGAATGCGTTGCCGTTCATTGTCGATTTCCCGCGCCGCTGATTTTTCCGCAGCCTCCAGACGAGCGGCGCGCTCGCTCGCGGCCCGCGCCATGTTCGCTTTCTCGGCTTCCAGACGGCGCTCGATCTCCCGGTAGCGTGGCCCCTTGAACTCGCCGCGAACCACATTATTCATCTCCTCGTCCAGGCGAGCCTCCAGCCGCTGGATGGACTCCCGGTATCCCGCCAGTGCGTCGTCGTCGCTCGCGGCGGCCCGCTCCCGCAAGGCCGCCAAGCGTTGCTCACCCGATTGCTCCAGACGATCCAGCGCCAGCGTCGTCTCCCGATCCAGCGCCGCCAGATCCTGCTCCCGCGCCTCCGCCAACCGGGGCCTGTCCAGATGCCCGCCAACGAACAGCAACGAACTGAGCAGCGAAAGCGCCAGCAGCCCGGTGCGAAACAGACCCGAAACCAACCGCGTCGAGCGCGGATAAACCTGTGGGCTTTCCGACATATACCGATGCCAGACAATCGCCAGCGCCTTGCTGAACTCCAGCATCCCCGTCAACGACCAGGCCAGCGCCGGCGCGACCAGAAACCCCGCCATCACCCGCCCCTGCAACAGAAACGAAA
>DRPO01000369.1 GCA_011330835.1 Gammaproteobacteria bacterium
CGCAAGCTGCTGGACTATGTCCGTGGCAAGGACGAAGAGCGTTACCAGAGCCTGATCAAACGTCTGGGTCTGCGCCGCTAAGTGTGGAACCTCAACAGGTTGTTCCGTTCCAACCCTATTCGGCTGATCGGTGGCTTTGACTTTAGCGCTGAATGTGGTCGATGCCAATTGTAGAGATGCGTCCAGATCGGCAGGTCGACGGCGCGCTGATCCGAGGTCTTGTAGGCCCGGGCATATGCCCATTCGCGCAGGGCACTCTGAATGAACCTTTCCGCCTTGCCGTTGGTTTTCGGTGTGTAGGGTCTGGTGCGGATGTGGCGCAGGTCGAGCTCGGCGCAGGCGGCCTTGAAGGCGCGGGATTTGTAACATGATCCGTTGTCCGTCATCACCCTGGCAACGGTGATGCCCATCGCTGCATACCAGGCAACAGCCGCCTTCAGATGCGCTACAGCGCTGGTGGCCTTCTCATCAGGATGGAGCTGGGTGAAGGCCAGCCGCGAGGCGTCATCGATGCAGACATGGACATATTCCCAGCCCGCGCCGCGCGACCTGCCCTTTTGGGGATCGCCGGTGATGCGGTGGCCCGTGCGGGAAAATTTGCCCAGCTTTTTAATGTCGAGATGGATCAGCTCGCCGGGATGCTCTCGCTCATAGCGGCGCACGGGCTCGGACGGCTCCAGATCGCGCAAACGGCTGAGCCCGGCCCGACGCAGCACCCGGCTGACCGTGGCCGGTGACACGCCGGTCCTGGCCGCGATATGCGCCCCGGTCAGGCGCTGGCGGCGCAGCGCGATGATCCGCTCGCACACAGCCTCGGACGTCGGATTTCGCAGAGAATGGGGGCGTGAACTGCGGTCCAGCAAGCCCTCGCGACCCTCTTGCTGAAACCGACGCCACCACTTTGCGGCCGTCTTGGGAGAACAGCCACAAGCTGCCGCTGCTGAAGCAAAGCTCAGGCCATTTGCGATCATCCCCACAAGCCGCTCTCGACCAAGAGGCGTCAATCTGGCATTCTTGTGCACGTTCATTCGATCCCTCCGAACAAGGTTGTTGCTTGGTAACTCCAACCAACTCGATTGGGATCGAATGGACAACCTGTTGAAAGATCACAGCTAGGCACAGGACCCATTGATCCCGCGCTCACAGCGGTGCAGGCGCGTGCTATCAGGGTTCTTTTGCCCGCCGGACAGGGTGGTCCCCTTTCCAAGGGCAAGAAGCCCCTGAGATGAAGCGCCTGCACCGCCCTTCGGGTCCGGCGGATTTGCTCCCTGAATGCGTTGCAAGACCTTGAAATAGAACCACTATTCCTTCGGCCTTGCGCCTGTTCAGGAAGCAAATCTGCCGGACTGTGAACGTGGGATTAATGGGTCCTGAGCCTAGACCCTGCCGGGGATCACAGCGTTTCCGATCCGGGGAATATCCAAACGGCGATATTTCACCTAGACTGCCCCGAAGTCTGGGGGGGGCTTGCAATGTTTTATCTGATGATTCTGGGCGGCATCGCGCTGACCTGGGCGCTGGTCGATCTGGTCAATGACGACACCGACGACGACAGCGGGTCGGACCCCGCGCCCGAAGTGTCCAGCACCCCCAATGGCAGCGGGCTCGATGTCTTCGGCACGTCGCGCAGCGACCTGATCGAGGGAACCACGGGCGACGACGGGCTGAACGGGCACGGCGGCGACGACACGATCCGCGGCGATGACGGCGACGATTATGTCGGCGGCGATTATGGCGATGACCTGCTCGACGGCGGCGAC
>DRPO01000370.1 GCA_011330835.1 Gammaproteobacteria bacterium
AAGAAGCCATCAAGGCCTATGATCAGGCCCTGGCAAAGCGCCCAGGCATGCAAGACGCCATCCGCAATCGCGAGGCCGTCCGGAAACGCCTGGAAGAACAGCGGAACACCCAGAAACAAAACAACGATCAGTCCTCGCAACAACAAAGCCAACAAAAACAGCAGCAGGGGCAATCGGGACAAAAACAACAAAAACAGAACAGCCAACAGAAACAATCAGACAACCAAAAAAACGCCGACAAAACCCAGTCCTCCAGTCAGCAACAGTCAGGCAAGGAGCAAAACGCCAGCGAACAACAGAATCAGCCTAAAGACGCTTCCGCGGAGAACCCGCGCCAGGATGACCAAAACCAGTTCAAGAAAGCCGCCGAGGCGCTGAAAGAACAGCAGCAATCCGGCAAAAAAGACGAGGAAAAAAAATCCCAAGCCCAGTCGTCGCCCGACAAAAATCGCGAGCGACAACAGCAACAGGCGCAAGACAAAAAGAAAAAGGCCAGCCCGGGCAAACCCGAACCCGACCATCAGCCGCGATCCCGGCAAAAAGCCTCCGCGGAAAGCGTCGCCGACAAACTCAGCCGTGAAGAAAAAATGGCCGCTGAACAATGGCTGCGCCGCATCCCGGACGACCCCGGCGGCCTGCTGCGCCGAAAATTCCAGTACCAGTACAACCAGCGCCAGCAACGTCCCGAAAGCAACGCCTTCCCGCCATGGTAAGGAACAACCCGGCATGCCAAAAACCATGAACCTGAAAAATCCTTTTCGCCTCCGGCGCCATTCAATTGGCGAATCCTGGCTCCACCCGCGCCCTGCTCTGTCATTCCCGCGAAGGCGGGAATCCAGGGCCACGGTGTGGATTCCGGGTCTTCGCTCCACTCAGCCCGGAATGACGGAGAGCGTAGGGTGGATCAAGCGAAGCGGATCCACCGGGGGCCACACGCTCCTGCTCGCCCTGCTGCTGGTTCTGCCCATCCCCAACGCCTTCGCCGCCGTCAAGGCCTGGCTCAACCAGAATCCCGTCTACGTCGGCGACCCCGTTGTTCTCACCATCAGCGTGGATGGAAATACATCAGGCAACCCCGACCTCGCGCCACTGAAAAAAGACTTCCGCATCCTCGGCAGCGGCTCAAGCTCCAACGTCAGCATCATCAATGGCGTCACCTCCTCCACGCGCAGCTGGACAATTCGCCTGCAACCGCTCAAGCAAGGCCGCATCACCCTCCCCGCCCTCACCGTGGGCAATGAAAAAACCCCGCCACTGACCCTGACCGTCGCCGACGTTCCGCCCCAGGTCAAGGCGCAACAACGCGAACATGTCCAGATCGAAGTCGATACCGGAAACGGCAACCGCTCCGTCTACGTCCAGCAACAAATCCCCTTCACCATCAAACTGCTTACCGACGGAACCATCCTCAGCGGCGACCTGCAACCGCTGCAAGTCGACAACGCCGTCGTCGAACAGATCACCCGCGACAAGCAATACCAGATCACCCGCAACGGCAAAACCTGGAACGTTCTCGAGCGCCGCTACGTCATCTCCCCGCAACGCAGCGGCAAGCTCACCATTCCCTCCGTGATCTTCAAGGGAACCCGCCGCCAGCAAACCCGGCAACGCCGCTCCGGCAACCCTTTCGACGGCTTCCTTGGCCGCGACCCGTTTTTCAACGACCCCTTCGCCGATGACTTTTTCGCCGGAACCCCGTTCGGCCCGAGAGGCAAACCCATCCAGAGCGCCAGCGAACCCGTCAGCATCCAGGTCAAACCCATCCCGCCGGAATACAAGAGCAAAAACTGGCTGCCCGCCGAATCCGTCGAACTCACCGACAGCTGGGCCAACAACCCGCCGGAGTTCCACGTCGGCGAACCCGCCGTGCGTTCGCTCAAACTCCAGGTCAAGGGCCTGGCCGGCTCCCAAATCCCCCCCATCGACCCCGGCAAGCCCGACAACATCAGCCTCTACACCGACAAGAACAACACCGACACCCGCACCGACGGCCAGACCATCTACGGCATCAGTGAACAAACGTACACCTACATGCCGCAAAAAGCCGGCAAGATGACGATCCCCGCCATCCGGATCGACTGGTGGAATACCCAAACCGGACAGCAGGAAACCACAACCCTCCCCGCCCGCGCCATCAACGTCCTCCCCGGCGCAGGCGGCGTAACCCAAACCGCGACGCCCCGACAACAGACGCAAGCCACCGCCAAAACAGCGCCAACAACCAGCGTCAAGACCCAACCGGCCAAGACCACGCCAGCCACCAAAAAGACCAGCCAAACCCCATGGCCGCTCATCATCACCGGCATAATCCTCGCGCTCGCCCTCCTCGCCCTGGTCTTCTTCCGGCGCGGCGACAAGACCCAACCGCAAACACCCGGAAAGCCCCAACCCAAACCCCAGACCGGAAACTCCGAAAAAGAAGCGCTAAAGGCGTTGACCGCCGCCTGCCAATCCGGCGACGCCCCCGCCATCGCCAAGGCGCTCATCAAACTGGGGCAAGCCACATGGCCCGACAATCCTCCCATGAGCCTCGGACAACTCGCGGAACGAGTACAGGAAGGCCGCGAAGCCCTTCAGGAACTTGATCGCTTCCTCTATGGAAACGGAAGCCGCGAACGCTTCGACACCACAGCCCTCTGCCGGCTCTTCAAGAGCGGCCTGAAAAGCAGCGCGGGAAACAACCTCGAAACAGAAAAACCCTTGATGGGCATCTATCCGGAAAGATAGCCGGGCGAAAGCCCTCCGTCATTCCGGGCTGAGTGGAGCGATGACCCGAATCCAGCCAGGAACTCTGGATTCCCGCCTTCGCGGGAATGACGGAGCGGGTTCGGCGATATTGCAATATACTTCTCGCGCCCAAGAATACCCCATTCAGGGCACGCGTCTTTTCGCCGACAGCTGCGTTGTAAAAACTCGACGTAGTCGGCAATGCCTGATGCGCCTTCGCGCTTATCAGGACTACGGTGCTCGTGTTTCTCGGGATTGCCTAACCCGTATTTTCACTGCGAAACCACGGGGCGGCAATCATCAACTACGCCTGAGCATCCCGCAAAACATTCAATTTTTCGAACACAGGTAGTAATGTTCTACTGTGTCACTGCCTTGTGCAGTATGGAATTAATCAGGGTCTGGTACGGCATTCCGTCTCTCAATGCCTGGATTTTCAGACGCTCAAGGTCAGATCGGGGAAGTCGCAAGGAGATCTTGACGCGCTCCTCATTGATCGTGGCTTTTGCTATTTTTTGAAGCTCCGCGCGTCTTTCAGGCGTTAGATGACTCACTGGCTCAAAGTTGGCGGATTCAATGGCTTTATAAACATCCATTTCATCCTGATCCAGAAATTTCCCAATTTCAGGCCTCTTTTTCATGGTCGCCTCCAGCTAGATATAAAGCAGTTAGTTTTCTACTGGGAAATACAGTCTTCAAAAACAGTTCTTTCTCACTTTCAACATAAGGAACCGCATAAGCATAGCCATCGATTTCCAGGACAAAAAGCCTCTGGTTCGGATGGTTTCTGCTTGGATTCTCGATATCATCAAGAATCTTATTGCTCTCTATCGCAATGACACACTCTTCAAAGCTAACGTTTCCCCTGGCGGAATTGTTCCTAAGCAAAAGCGCTTTTTCCGCATTCCACACTAGTCGTTTCATCACACAATTGTATGGACAGAGTGAGGCATGTCAAGCGCAAAAGCAATCGCATAGGGTCTATCCCCACTGTCACAGGATCCAGCCCGCTATCCAGAACGCGGGGTATCGGCCAGGCGCTTGATCGCGGTTGCGCTAAGGGAGCATCCTTGGAGCGCCTTCACGTACCACAGTAGGTTTGCAGCACCTGTTCCTCGGGTTTGGGAGGCCGAGCATATTCGCTCCATTCCGGACGTTCCTCGAACGGATTTTGCAAGACTTCACCGAGTTGATGAAAGGGCTGCATGTCGCCATGATCCTCGGCGGCGCGAATCACGGCCTCCACCAGGTGATTGCGGGGAATGTAGAGCGGATTGACGCGCTGCATCCGCTGCTGGCGCTCGGCATCCCGACTGTTTTCGTCACGCAGCCGCTGGCGCCACCGCGCGAGCCAGGCCTCGAGATCGGGAACACGATGAAACAGCGCTTTCATTTCGGCGTCCCGCGCCGAAGGTTCGAGACCGAGCGATGACAGACGACGAAACGCCAGCGTAAAGTCAGCGGTATCGCGGTCGAGCAGATCGAGAAAGTCATCGATCAGCCGCGCATCATCCCGGGCTTGTGTGACCAGACCCAGTTTTTCCCTCATGCCATCGAACCAGGCCTGGTGGTAGATATCCCGAAATTCATTGAGCAGACGTTCCGCGGCGGCCACCGCGGCGCGGGTATCGTCCCCTTGCATCAATAACGGCAGCAGGGTTTCGGCAAAACGAACCAGATTCCACTGGCCGATCGACGGCTGATTGCCATAGGCGTAACGTCCCTGTCGGTCGATGGAGCTGAAGACCTGGTCATGATCGAAACCATCCATGAACGCACAGGGACCATAGTCGATGGTTTCGCCGGCAATCGACACATTGTCGGTATTCATCACGCCGTGTATGAATCCGATCCGCATCCAATGAGCGATCAGCCGCGCCTGCCGCTCGATAACCTGGGCCAGCAACGCCTCGTACGGATTCCCGGCGTCGCGCAGATCGGGATAAATCCGGTCGATCACGTAGTTCGCCAGCTTCTTCATGGCATCGTGGTCGCCGATCGACGCGAAATATTCGAACGTCCCAATCCGCACAAAACTGCGCGACACGCGGGTGATGACGCCGCCGGGAAGCCAACCCTCGCGTCGGATGAGATCACCCGTGCTCACCACCGCCAGAGAACGCGTTGTCGGCACACCGAGATTCGCCATCGCCTCGGACAGGATCGACTCCCGCAACACCGCCCCCACGGTCGCGCGACCATCGCCATTGCGTGAATAGGGCGTCCTGCCTGATCCCTTCAACTGGATGTCGAAGCGTTCTCCACCGGCGACCACCTCACCCAGCAGAATCGCGCGACCGTCTCCCAGGCGGGGATTGAAAGCGCCGAACTGATGGCCTGAATAGACCATCGCCAATGGCTCGGCGCCGTCGGGAATCCGATTGCCGGAAAAAACAGCGGCTTTCTCGGCAATATCGAGAGACCCGGCCTGAATACCGAGCATCGCCGCCAGATCGTCATTGAAAAAAAGCAAACGGGGATCGGATACCGGCTCCGGTTCGACCCGGGTATAGAACGCCGATCCCAGAGCGCTATAGGAATTGTCGAAAGCAATGGCGGCCATCCGCATCACCGTTGGTTGGGGACATCCAGTAAGCCAGCAATCCCGCTCCTGACGCCAAAGCCCACCCCGGCGGCGCGGTTTTGCCCCATCATTTGCGTCAACTGGCTCAATGCGCTTTTATACCTTTTGCGATTGAGAATACCCCGTTCAGAGTGCGTGGATTTTCGTCGAGAGCAAGGCGTAAAAACGCAGGCATAGTGGCGCTACGTCAAGTTTTTACAACGCAGCTATCGGCGAAAAGATGTGTGCCCTGAACGGGGTATTCTCAATCGCAAGAGGTATACTGAGACACGCTATTCACCCCGACTCCTCG
>DRPO01000371.1 GCA_011330835.1 Gammaproteobacteria bacterium
CTCGACGGACAGTTTCTCCGGATCGATGAGACGCTTGAACGCATTTTTTTCATGGGAGGACAGCCACAGAGGCGCATCGTAAGGCTGCCGTGGCGGCGGCTCGCCAACCGTGGAAGAAAACGCCATGAGATTGCCTTTGAGGGTTCCGGCATCCGCCTTGGCAATCAGGGTGTTCACGGTCGCGACCAACTGGGAGGCGGTCTTCCCCATCACGACCAGCAGCTTCTCCTCGGCGCGTTGCGGGTGCGACACCACGGCAACGCCGGGGCCGTCGATATCGAGATCGCCGAGAAATTCGGGCTTGTCCCCGGCGGTGGCGAACACCACCGCGTGATGGAGCGGATAGGCGTTTTCATAAACCGGAAAATCAACGAGTTTCCCGCCCGCCTTGACGCCGAACCAGGACGCGAGAACCGCTCCCGCCTTGAGCGCGTCGCGCTGCCGCGAAAGACCTCCGGAAAAGACAAAGGGCAAGGGCTGTCTCTCGCTGTCTTTTTCGTCGAAAAACGGTACCGGAAACAGCGACAGATCATTGACCAGGTTGATGGTTTCCACCACCAACCGGATACGGCTCTTGTTGGAAATCAGCGCCTGAGCCGCGGCGGGATCGAGGCGTTCGCAGTAGCTCTCGTCGCGCGGCTCCAGTTTGAAGGACAGGCGATTGGAATAGCTGATCAGCAGCGGATCAAGGGGGATGGCGTGACGATAGGCCGAATCGGTGGTCATCTCGTTCAACTCGATCCTCCCCACTTCATGGTCGTTCAACAAGACCCGCAATGCCTGATAATCGGCCAGCAGTTTGCTGGACAACGAGAACCCCAGTTCCAGGTCGGCCTGTTTGACCAGCAAATCGGTCGGCAGGGAGAACCAGACATCATCGGCGGTATTCCCGCCCCGTAGTGAAATATCCCGCTTCTCCCCCAGATCCGCGAGCGTAATGCTCTGGGCGCGCAGCGAGCCGGCCACTGCCGGTCCGTTCTCCGCGGCGCTGGAGAACCGGGGGAACAGCACCCCGCCGATCACCAGAATAATCAGCAACGCCAACCAGCCCAAAACGGCGTAACGCGGCTTGAAACGCGCCCGTTCGCCCTGCTGTTCCCGCTTGAACAGCGCCTTGAGCACGCCAATGATTCCGAACCGGACGATTTCGAGAAACGAACGCAGCGGCTTGCTGGGCTCGCAAGCCAGGTACCACGAACTCCAGGCCTTCTCCTTGCCATGCGTAAAGTAAACCAGCTTGGCCAGTTGATTGGCCGTCAATTCCTCGAACACCACGCCGAGATGGTTTCCGTAGGAAGTCGCCACCCTGGCGCGATACCGGACGGGCTGCCCCCTGTCGAGCAGTTCGATATCGACGAATTCATGCGGCGGAACATGGACCGCTTCCTTGAACTCGACGCTCAGGTCGCCAATGGAAAGATCGTGAGTCACGCCTTCGAGACGCCGCCCATCCGAAGTGATCACCCGCGCCGGCACGCTGCGGGGAATGCGCGGATGCTTGCGTCGCTGGCGTTTTTCCCAGGCCACGGCGAGCGCCGCGCCAATGATGATGGTGTTGTAGACCGTCCACAGAAAATTCAGCAGGACCGTGTCGGTCTCGAACGAGTTCCAGTAGAAATAGCGAACCCAGGCGAACCACCAGCCCAGCAGGTTGAGCAACAGCAAGAAGAAAATGAAACCCGCCGAAGCCCAGTCGAAATGATCCCTGTCGATGACGCCCCCCTTGGCGGTGACATTGAATCTGCCGGATTTCGGCGCGATGAAGGCCACCAGCGTGGGGATCACGATATGCGGCGCGAGAATCGTCTCGTAAACCTCGGCCCAGAAACTGTGGCGAAACCGCCCCTGCATCGCGGCGTTGGCGATATGAGCCTGAAAAATGTGCGGCAACGCGTAAACCGCGATCATGGCGGCGGACGCCTGAATGACGTGAACCTCGAACAGCAAATAGGCCAATGGAGCGGTCAGGAAAACCAGCCTCGGCACGCTGAACAGAAAATGCAGCATGGCGTTGAAATAGCTGAGCCGCTGCAGCAGGCTCAGTCCGGAGGCGAACAGAGGGTTGTCCCGGCGAAAGATCTGGATCATGCCTCTCGCCCAGCGACGGCGCTGACCGATGTGTTGCGCCAGTTTCTCGGTCGCCAGACCGGCGGCCAGCGGCATGTTCAGATAGGCCGAATTCCAGCCCTGCTTGTGCATCTTCAGCGAAGTATGCGCATCCTCGGTAACGGTATCCGCCGTAATGCCCCCGATCTCATCGAGCGCTTCACGCCGCAATACCGCGCAGGAGCCGCAGAAAAAAGCCGCGTTCCAGTTGTCGTTGCCATCCTGGACCAAGCCATAGAAAAGCTGCCCTTCATTGGGCACCTTCTTGAAGATATTGAGGTTCCGCTCCACCGGATCCGGCGTGAAGAACAGATGAGGCGTCTGTAGCAGGCCCAGCTTGCCATCGCGCAGAAACCATCCCATCGTCTTGCGCAAAAATGACCTGACCGGCGCGTGGTCGCTATCGAAGATCGCGACGTATTCGCCATCGGTGATCCGCAGGGCATGGTTGATATTTCCGGCCTTCGCGCCGGCGCTGTCTTCCCGCTGGATATAACGAACGCCGACTTTCCTTGCAAACGCCTCGAATTCCGGTCGGCAACCATCGTCCAGCACATACACATTCAACTTGTCTTTCGGCCAGTCCAGATCCCGGGCGGCCAGAATGCTCGGGACAACAATGCTCAGCGGTTCATTGTAGGTGGGAATATAGACATCGACCGTCGGCCAGTTCTTGCTGTCCACCGGCAACGGCAACACCGGGCGCCGCAATGGCCAGATGCTCTGGATGAACCCGAGGAACAGAATCGACCAGGCGTAGATTTCCGCCGCCAGCAAGCCGATGGAGAAAAAATGATCCCAGAACGTCAGATGGACTTCGGGGTCGAACCAGCCCATCGACACCGTGATCCGCCAATAGATGTAGCGGCAGGTAATCCCGAAGGACACCACCATCAGCACGATCAACCGATAGCGGCTGCTTTCATTTTCCGGGCGCACCAGAAATGTCAGCCCCATCGCCAGCATGGCGAACACCAATTGTTCGGTAAATCCCAGCGGGACAACGCTGACGAAAAGAATCAGCGCCAGCGCGACGATCAACGCCGCCCATTGCGCCAGTGATTTGAGCCCGCCCGCCGCTTTGGACTGTCTTGTCGATGGAGGTAAATGAGTATTCACGCTAGATTCCAATGTTATGTCGTTGGCATCGCGAAGAAACCGCAGTGGAAATTCGCGAATGGTTAACCTGACAATCTCGCGATCCCTGTCGGGTTAACTGCTCTTGTTAATTCAACAGGCTGGTTGTCGGGTCGACCCGCATTTCTCACGGGATGCGAGTCAATAATTCTTTTCAGCCTGCTCCCTGTCGTCATGAAGCTCCCAGCCACTCGCGGCCCTCGCGAATGACCTGACTCCGCCGATTGCCCGGATGCCACCCTTCCCTGTTCGCGTCGCACTCGACACACAATCGACGACAAGCCTATGCGACCCCCCGCCGGTTTGTCTGCAATGGCGTTCACAAAAAGCGTAAGCTGTTGAACAAAGAGATAAATCAGACATCCATGAGCCAGCCGATGAAGACCCGACAGCCGACAGAAAACTGTGACCGGCTCCTCACCGAAACTGCCAAGCGTTTCTAGAAAATCCAAACTGGTTCCCATCGAAGGGGAAAAACGTTGACTGTTTCACTCCTTCTTCCGTGAAAACGGGTAACAGTGCCGGGGCTCGTACTTCTCGCGACCAGGAATACCCCATTCATGGCGCATATCTTTTCGCCGATAGCCGAGTTGCAAAAACTTGACGTAGTCCCGCTATGCCTGCGTTATTACGCCTCGCTCTCGACGAATCTCCAAACGCCCCGAACGGGGTTTCCTGGTCGCGGGAAGTAGAAAACCGAAAAACGGAAACTGGCAGGAGTTAGATGAAACATTTCAACAAGAATGCGCTTGGAGTCTGTATCGCCGCCGCCCTGACGGGCGCTTCCGGCGTCGCGCTGGCCAGCAGCCAGTCGGATATCGAACAGTTGCTGAACCAGGGCCACTATTGGTACGAGCAGGGCCGACCCGATTTTTCCGAAGACGCCTGGCGCAAGGTATTGTTGATCGATCCGGACAACGCGGAAGCCAAGCGCGGCCTGGAGGAAATCCGGCGCAACCGGGCCGGCGGCGACGTGAACAAGGAAATCCTGGCCCAGGCCCGTTCGGAGGCCCGCAAGGGCAACCACGAAAGCGCGCTGTCGCTCTACCGGCAGGCCTTCGCCGGCAGCGACGGGGAACCGCCCAGCGCCTACCTCGCCGCGGAATACTACCTGGTCATGGCCGGCGCGAAGGGGCAATGGCAAACGGCCCACCGCGAGCTGCGCAAGCTGGTGGACAAATACCCCACCAGCAAGCGTTACCGGCTGGCGCTGGCGACCGCGCTCACCTTCCAGGAACCGACCCGCATCGACGGCATCAAGCAATTGCAGGCGCTGCGCGACGATCCGGAAGTCGGCGCCGAAGCCGCCCGCGCCTGGAGCGACGCCGTCACCTGGCTGGGAGCCAGCGACGACAACTGGATCGCCATGCACAATGAACTGAGCGCCCTGCACCGCCAGTATCCAAACATCGATGAATACACCCTGCCGCTGGCGAAAATCAAAAGCTACCGCCAGAGCACGCGTCGCGAGGCCCTGGCCATGCTGGCCGAGCTGGCGAAAAAGCCCCGCTACGCCGCCGAAGCCATCGCCGCCTGGCGACAAGCGCTGCTGTGGCTCAACGCCACCCAGGCCGAACGCCATCTCTTCCAGGACTATCTGGCGGAACACCCCGATGACAGCGAAGTCATCGCCAAAATGAACAGCCTGCCCGCCGCCCCGCCCACCGAGGAAGAGCTGCGGCAGGCCCAGTTGAAACAGCAACGCGACCAGCGCCGCGCCCGGCGGGCCAGACAACGCGCGGCGCATGGCCGTCGCATCCAGAAAGGCTATGAATTGCTCGACCAGCAGCTGCCCGACAGCGCCATCGCCCAATTCCAGCAATTGCTGAAACGCAATCCGCGCGACGCCGAAGCGCTCAAGGGCCTGGGCATCGCCCACATGCGGCTGCAGAATTTCAAGGAAGCCGAGCGTTACCTCTCGCTGGCCATCGACGCCGCGCCCAGGAGAAACGCCGACCTGCAAAAAGAACTCGACGAAGTCCGGTTCTGGAAAGTGTTCAACGACGCCTCCTGGGCCTACAAGCAGGGCGAACTCGACAAGGCGCGCGATCTGGCGCTGCAAGCCCAATCCATGCGTCCCGACAATGTCGACACCCTGCTGCTGATCGCCGGAATCGCCGCCAACCGGGGCGACAACGCCGAAGCGCGCCAGTATTACGAGCAGGCGCTGGCCTATCAACCCAACAACACCGAAGCGCAAAAGGGCCTCGCCGGCGCGCTGGCCGGACTGGGCGACATGGAAGCCGCCGGCAGGACCATCCATCGCTACAATCTGCCGGACACCGAGTACCTGTCCTATCGCAACATGGTGGAAGCCGCCGCGCTGCGCGCCGAAGCCGGCGAAGCCAAGAGCAACGAGGAAGCCATTCGCCTGCTCACCCGCGCCCAGCGCCTGCAGCCGCAAGATCCATGGATCCGACTCGACCTGGCGCGCCACTACCGTCTCGCCGGTCGCCCCAAGATCGCCGTATCGTTGCTCGACCAGCTCATCGCCACCTACCCCAACTACCCCGAGGCCTACCACGCCAAGGCGCTGTATCACGCCCAGTTCAACGAACTGTTCGAGGGGCTGGTGGCGCTGGAAAGCATTCCCAAGGGGTATCGCAACCCCCGGCAGGCCGCGCTGTATCGCTCGATCTACCGCCAGCTCTGGCTGAAGCAGAAAAAGCTCGAAGCCGACCAGCTTGTCGCCATCGGCGATTACGCCTCGGTGCGCGAGATTATCGACGCCATGTCGATCGTCGATCAGTCCGACCCCTCCGCGATGCTGATTCGCGCCGAACTGCTGGCCGATATCGGCGAATACAAGAAAGCGCTGGAAATCGTCAACCAGGTCAAGCCGCTGGCGCCGGCCAACGACATCGCCTTCAAGACCCAGATGGCCACCGTACTGCTCAAGGCCCGCGAAACCGATGCGCTGGCGGCGGTCCTGAAAGACCTCGAAGCCCGCGAGAACCAGATGGACTTCGCCCAGCAGGACGACCTGGCGCACCTCAAGCTGGGCATGGCGCTGCAACGCGCCGACGACCTGCGCAAACAGGGGCTCTACCGCCAAGCGCTGGCCGTCATCGAACCCATGCGCAAGCAGTTCGACGAGGATCCCGCGCTCAGGCTCTCCCGCGCCACCATCCTCAAGGAAAGCGGCCAGCACAAGCAGGCCCAGACGCTGTATCACAAGCTCCTGATCGCCGACCCCAACAATCGCGCCGCCTACGCCGGACTGGCCGGCTCGCTGATGGCGCAGCATCATTACGCCAAGGCCCGCGAGGTGGTGGACAAGGGCCTGCGCACCGTGCTGGAAGCACCGGAACTGATGGCCCTGCGCGGCAAGCTCAAGCTGCTCAAGGGCGACTACAACGCCGCCGCCCAGGACTTGCAGCAGTCGCTGTTCGATGACGCGGACAACCGGACCTACAACGCCGTCGGCGAATCCGGCGGCGGCGGGTTCGACGAGCCCCGCCCCGGCTCCTGGCAGTTCGAGGCGCGCAAGGATCTGCGGCGACTCAACAACCGCAAGCTGAACAACACCTTCGTCGCGCTCGAAGGACGGCAACGCGATGGCGATCCCGGCATCAACAAGCTCAATGAAGTCTCCCTGCCGATTCTGTTCAAAAACTACAAGGATTACGAAAACGCCTCCGGCCTGACCGTTCGCGCCGTCGCGCTCGACGCCGGCACGGCCCGTCCGGAAGTCGGCGCGCCCAACCGCATCGGCGCGCTGATCCTCGCCCGTGAAAGCGACGACCCCCGCGAAAGCGACCCGGTTATCAACAACAGCTACAGCTTTTCCGACACCGGCGTGGCGCTCAACGGATTCTTCAAGGGCAAGAACTACATGCTCGATCTCGGCGTCACCCCGATCGGCTTTCGCATCAACACCCTGCTCGGCGGCCTGCACTGGCGGCATCACGGCTACCGCAGCCAGATGGGCGCCCACCTGACCCGCCGCTCCGTCAAGGACTCGATGCTCTCCTACGCCGGACTCAAGGATCCGGACACCAAGCAGGAATGGGGCGCGGTGGCCAAGACCGGCATCGATCTCGACCTCAGCCTCGGCGACGAAAAGGCCGGCTTCTACGGCAGCATCGGCGGTCATGTCTACGATGGGCAAGCCGTCGCCGACAACAACTCGACCTCAGCCAAGGCCGGCGTCTATTTCACACTCTTCGACAACGGCGTCTCCCGGCTCGCCACCGGCATCAACGGACGCTGGATGGCCTTCGACAAGAACCTCAATTTCTTCACCCTGGGCCATGGCGGCTACTTCAGCCCCCAGCAATACGTCAATGTCTCCATCCCGCTGGAGTTCCGCTCCGATCACGGCGACTTCAGCTACCGGATCGGCCTGAATATCGGTCAGCAAAAATACTCCACCGACGCGATTGAGCTCTTCCCCATCGATCCGCCACTGCAACAGCGGCTCGAGGAAATCATCCAGGTCAACCCAAAGCCCTATCTGAAGGCGCAATACGAAGCCGAGGATCACAACGACCTCGTCTACGATGTCCACGCCGAAATGGAATACAACCTGGGCCGGCAATACTCGATCGGCGGCTGGGTCAAGGCCACCGACGTCAACGACTTCAACGAATTCCGGGCCGGTATTTTCCTGCGGCGCTATTCACTGCCGCGCACCGACATCTTTTCGCTGCACCGGGATGATATCGACGATCGGCTACACGATCTCTGGTAAGGGGCTACTCCACTCACCCGCGTAACACCAACCTCAAAAGCAATACCCAACGCAGTTTCCGGCAAGATGCCGGCGCTCCCAGGCCCGGGAGCGCCGGCGTCCCGCCGGCCCACCCGGCAATGTCGGGCGC
>DRPO01000372.1 GCA_011330835.1 Gammaproteobacteria bacterium
GTCGATTTCAGCGCGCTTGCGACCGACGCCCCCCCTGAATGCTTTACTTTCTATGCCGCTCCGGAAGAGGTTCCCGCGGCAACGCTGGAGCAGGCCGCCGCCACCTGCCCGATCAACGCTCTGGCGGAACTTTACCAGAATCGCGCCAGGCACGTTGCCCTGGTTCAGCGATACGGTCAGAACCCCGCCGTCGCGCGACTGCCCCGGGACGACTACGAACGGCACCTCGAAAGCCACCGGATTTACATCGCCCTGCTGGAACTGTTCGCAATGCATTATGACGGAGATGTCAGTCAGTTGATCGAGGCCATGAACTCCGGCTACAGAACCGCTCTGGGTCTTGCCAAACTGCGGCTGGAAGGCTACGAGCAACGCGCCCAGTGGCTAGAATGGATCAAGACGCTGCCCCAAAACGGGGTCAGAAATTGAGCCACATATGCACCAGAATACTCGCGACGTACCCCGCCGCGATCGCCGGCGTCCATTTCAGATGACTGAAAAAGGTGTATTTGCCGCGCGCCTGCCCCATCAGGGCAACCCCGGCGGCCGAACCGATCGACAGCAGACTGCCGCCAACCCCCGCCGTCAGGGTGACGAGCAACCACTGCCCCAGCGACATGTCCGGGTTCATCGTCAGCACCGCGAACATGACCGGTATATTGTCCACGATCGCGGACATGACGCCGACCGCGATGTTGGCGCTGGTCGCCCCCCACTGGCTATACATGACTTCGGACGCCATGGCGAGATAGCCCATGAAGCCCAGCCCGCCGACACACAGCACCACGCCATAGAAAAACAACAGGGTGTCCCACTCCGAACGCGCAACCCGCTGGAATACATCGAACGCCACGACATCGCCAATGGCGCCCTTGGCGTTGGGATGCCCGGCGCCGCGCTTTATCTCTCGGCTTGCGGCCGTTTTCAGGTAGTACCCGAAGAACTGCAAATAGGCCAGCCCGGTCAACATGCCAATGACCGGCGGCAAGCCCAGGAAATTGTGAAAACTGACAGCCGTGATAATCGTCAGCAGAAACAAAACGATGATCCGTCTTGCGCCGCGCCGCATCTCCACGGCTTCATCCAACGCCTCCGGTTGCGCCTTGGGTATGGCGAAATGCATGATCGCCGCCGGAACCAGAAAGTTGACCAGCGACGGGATGAACAGGGCGAAGAATCCCCAGAATTCGACCACGCCCTTTTGCCAGACCATCAAGGTCGTAATATCGCCAAACGGGCTGAAAGCGCCGCCCGCATTGGCGCCCACGACGATATTGATGCACGACAAGGCGACAAAACGCTGGTTGTCCCCGCCAACGGCGAGCACCACCGCGCACATCAGCAGCGCCGTGGTTAGGTTGTCCGCGACCGGGGAAATGAAAAAGGCGAGGAGTCCCGTCAGCCAGAAGAGCTTGCGGAACCCGAATCCCTTTCGGATCAGCCAGGCCCGCAACGCATCGAAGACGCGGCGCTCATCCATCGAGTTGATATAGGTCATCGCCACCAGCAGAAACAGCATCAACTCCGCATACTCCAGCAGGTTGTGCCGAACCGCCGCCTCCGCGACCTCGGACAGGCCGTGCCGGGTGTAGGCCCAGCCGATCATGCCCCAGATAACCCCCGCGGCCAGCATGACGGGCTTGGATTTGCGCAGATGCGTGAACTCCTCCGCCATGACCAGTAGATAGGCCAGGAAGAAGACGATAAGAGCCGCCATGCCCACGGTGGTTCCCGTCAATTCCAGACGGCGCAGTCCTTCCCCGCCCTCGCTTGCAAGCGCCGCCCCGGAAAAGGCCAGCATGAAGAAACACATGGTCAATTGTTTCAAGATGGAATCCCTTTTGTTCTGTTCTCGACAAAGGCCGCCAGCGGCGCAAGGAAACCGCGTCAATACAACAGCGACATCATCAGCATCATGACAATCAGGAACAACACTGTC
>DRPO01000373.1 GCA_011330835.1 Gammaproteobacteria bacterium
ATTCGCGGCCGCAGCGGCCGCAGACCCAGGGGTAGAGCTTGAGGGCCTGTTCGCGGTAGCCCTTGGCGCGTTCGTCCTGGTACTTTCGGGATTGGGCGACGATTTTGTCGAGTTTGTCGTGATCGATCTTTCTCATGGCGGTTTGTCTGGGTCAGTGGTTGCGGTTCAGGCGCCGGGTTCGATTTCCCGGATCAGGGCGCCGATGGTGATTTCCGCCGCGCCGATGCTGAGCAGGATGCCGGTCAGCAACAGGGAGGCCGAGAAGCCCGGCGAGGGCGTCGGGGCGAAGGTGTTTTCGTACAGGGCGGAGAGGTCGCGCAGCGGGCCTGAAAGGCTGAGGCTGGCGACGAGGATAAAGATGAGCGCGAACAAGGCGCCGGCCAGTCCGAGCAGAATGGCGTAGTAGAGAAAGGGGCGGCGAACATAGCCTGGGCTGCCGCCGACGAGTTTGACGACCTGGATTTCTTCTCGCCGCTTGATGATTTCGGTGCGCAGGCTGTAGTGGATCAACAGCAGGACGGTGGCGGCGAGGGCGAGGCCGGTGATCCAGGCGATTTTCCTCAGGCCGCGACCGAGGCTGTTGAGCTTTTGCAGCCAGTCGGCGTCGAGCAGGGCTTTTTCGACGGTGGGGGAGGATTCGATTTCGGCTCGCAGGGCCTTGATGGCGGCGGGGTCGGTGATCTCGGGAGCTGGATGGATGACCAGTACCGCGGGCAGGGGGTTTTCCGGCAGCAGTTCGAGCGCGTCGCCGAGGCCGGTGGTTTGCTGAAAATCGGCCAGGGATTGTTCGCGGGTGATGATGTCCACCTTTTCCACGTCGGGCCGCTCTTCAAACAGTTTGGCGGCGTCGGCGAGCCGCTGGCCGTCGATGCTGAGCCGCATGAAGGCCTGGATCTGGCGCGGCTGGGAAAAATCGAGCGTCCCGGAGAGGTTTTGCAGCGCCAGCAACAGCATGGCGGGAACGGCCAGCGCGACGCCGATGGCGATAATGGAAAACAGCGAGGACACGGGCGCTTGCCGGAAATAGTCCAGCGCTTTGAGCGCGGCGTCGCGGTGCTGGCGCAGCCAGATGTGGAGCGCTGCCGAAAACGGTTTGCGGGGGGCGCGGCGCTTGTTCATGACATCAGCTTGCCTTGCTTGAGTTCGATGACGCGCTCGCCGAAACGATGAATCAGCGCCTGGTCGTGGGAGGCGACCAGCACGGTGACGCCGACGCGGTTGAAATCGACGAACAGGCGCATGATCTCTTCGGACAGCTTGGGATCGAGGTTGCCGGTCGGTTCGTCGGCCAGCAGGATGGCGGGCCGGTTGACGATGGCGCGGGCGATGCCGACGCGCTGTTGTTGCCCGGCGGAGAGCGTGGCCGGGTAGGCGCGCTCCTTGCGCAGCAGGCCGACCTTGTCGAGCGCGGCGCGGGCGCGACGGGCGACCAGTTTGGCCGGTTCGCCGGCGATTTGCAGCGGCAGCGCGACGTTCTCCAAGACGCTGCGATCCGGCAGCAGGCAGTGATCCTGGAAGATGATGCCGAGATTGCGCCGGTAGCGCGGGATGCTGAGATTGGGCAGTTTGGACAGGTCATAGCCGTTGACCTTGAGGCTGCCCCGGCTGGGCCGCTCGATCAGCGCGATCAGCCGCAGCAGGGTGCTCTTGCCCGCGCCGGAATGGCCGGTGAGAAAGGCCATTTCGCCCCGGTCGATCGTCAGGGAGATGTCGCTGAGCGCATTGTGCCCGCCGGGGTAGCGCTTGCCCAGGTGGCGACATTCAATCATGGCGCGCTATCGCCGCAAATCACCGGCGGCAAAAAGCGCCGCTCGTTCCTCGCTCTGCTTATTGCCGTGCGAGTGCAGTTGCCTTGTTAGCGTGATACTCATGTCTCTTCAACAAACCGAATTGATGATTTCTTTACATAAATTTTCTTTTTATCCTCACTTCTCAGGACAAGCATTCCATCCCACCCGGCAAAAGAAAATTCCGCATCTCCACCTTCAACACTTCCAATAATTTGGACATGAGGAAACTTACGTCCGTCAGATAAATGTATATTGTAATTAACACCTGATTTCAGGCTGTCCGTAATCAGGGGGACACTCTTCTCCCTTAGCTTTCTTTTTCGACGATCTGATATCTTTGACGACACATATCCATACATAACCATCAATATTATTATCATAACGATTAATGCCCAAATATCTGGCATTGCATCTCCATTTGTACATTCGTTGACTTTGCCCATTCTTGCACTCTAACAGGATGGTTCAGCGGAATTGGCATCGTCGCGCGCCAGCAACGCCTGCACGAATTCGCGCGCGTCGAACTCGCGCAGATCCTCGATGCTCTCGCCGACGCCGATATAGCGGATCGGCAGGCCCAGCTTTTCCGCCATGGCGAACAACACGCCGCCCTTGGCGGTGCCGTCCAGCTTGGTGATCGCCAGCCCGGTGACGCCGATGGCGTCGTTGAAGGATTCCGCCTGTTTCAGCGCGTTCTGGCCGGTGCCGCCATCCAGCACCAGCAGGGTTTCATGCGGCGCGGTTTCGTCCAGCTTGCCGAGTACGCGCTTGACCTTTTTCAGCTCCTCCATGAGGTTGTCCTGGGTGTGCAGCCGGCCAGCGGTATCCGCCAGCAGAATGTCGATGCCGCGCGCCTGGGCGGCCTGGAGCGCGTCGTAGATGACCGAGGCGCTGTCCGCGCCCGTGCCCTGGGCAATGACCGGAATGTCGTTGCGCTCTCCCCAGACCTTGAGCTGCTCGACCGCCGCGGCCCGAAAGGTGTCGCCCGCCGCCAGCATCACGCTATGGCCGCCCTGCTGGAAACGCTTGGCCAGCTTGCCGATGGTGGTGGTCTTGCCGGCGCCGTTGATGCCAACGACGAGAATGACGAACGGCTGGGCGGATTCGTCGATCTCCAGCGGCTGGCTGCAAGGCGCCAGCACGGCCTCCATCGACTCGGCCAGCGCATCATAGAGCGCCTCGGCGTCGGCCAGTTGCTTGCGCTTGACCGTTTTGGTCAGCGAATCAATGATCTTCAGCGTGCTTTCGATGCCGACGTCGGCGGTCAGCAGCCGGGTCTCCAGTTCCTCGAACAGCTCATCGTCGATCTTGCGCTTGCCCAGCACGGAGGTAATGCCGCCGCCGGTTTTGGACAGTCCCTGCTTGAGGCGCTGGAACAGGCCTTTCTTGCGAGGTTTCTCCTCGGGGGCGTTACCGGACTGTGATCGCCTTTTTTTAAAACCAAACATATCTGGGTTAGTCTATGCGGACAGATGCAATGCTATCATCATGGAGATGAATGAACATTATGCAATTGAGGTTTCTCATTGTCGCGGCGCTGTTGTCGCCGCTGGCCGCTCTGGCCAAAATGCCCCCCACTGAAGAGTTCATGCTCGACAACGGAATGAAGGTGCTGGTGCAGCAGGATCACCGCGCGCCGGTCGCCATTACCCAGGTCTGGTACAAGGTCGGCTCTTCCAACGAGCACAGCGGCATCACCGGGCTGTCGCATGTTCTCGAACACATGATGTTCAAGGGAACGGAGAAGGTGCCCGCCGGGCGTTTTTCCGCCATCGTCAGCGAAAACGGCGGTCGCAACAACGCCTTCACCAACCGCGATTACACCGCTTACTACGAATACATGGGCGCCGACCGCATGGAGCTGGCCTTCCGGCTCGAAGCGGATCGGATGCGCGGCCTGACCCTGTCGCCCGAGGAGGCGAAGAAAGAGATCGAGGTGGTCAAGGAAGAGCGTTTCATGCGCACCGACGACAAGCCCGAGGCGCTGACCTACGAACGTTTCAACGCCGCGGCGTTTCTGAACAGCCCCTATCACAGCCCCGTGATCGGCTGGCGCAGCGACCTCGATGCGATGGGAGTTCCCGATTTGCGCCGCTGGTACGACAGCTGGTATCGCCCCAACAACGCCACGCTGGTGGTTGTGGGCGATGTCGATCCCCAGCAGGTTCTGAAGCTGGCGAAACAATATTTCGGGCCGCTGGAAGCCGGCGAGATTCCCGAGAGCAAGCCGCGCGAGGAGATCGAACAGCGCGGCGAGCGCCGCATCACCATTCACGCGCCGGCCAAGGTGCCCTACGTGATTATCGGCTATCCGGTTCCCGTGCTGAACACCGCAAAGGAACAATGGGAGCCCTACGCGCTGGACGTGCTCGCCAGCATTCTGGACGGCGGCGACAGCTCCCGCTTCAGCAGCGAGCTGGTGCGCGGGCAGGAAGTGGCCGCTTACGCCGGCGCGGGCTATTCGCTGGCGTCCAGGTACCAGAGCCTTTTTCTGATCGACGGCAACCCGGCCAAGGCGCATACGGTGGCCGACCTCGAAGCAGCGTTCCAGCAACAGATCGATCGGGTCAAG
>DRPO01000374.1 GCA_011330835.1 Gammaproteobacteria bacterium
ATGGCCGCGACAGCCCCGATCACCACGACACACCCCTGCCTGACGCCACTGATGATCGGCCCCTGCCGCCTAGCCAACCGCCTCGCGCTCGCCCCCATGGCCGGGATTACGGACACCCCCTTCCGGCGCCTCGCGCTCGAGTTCGGCGCCGGCCTCACCGTCTCGGAAATGGTCGCCGCCAACCCCGGCCTGCGCGCCACCCGAAAATCCCGACTGCGCTCCCCCGGCGCCGACACGCCCCTTCCCGCCGCCGTGCAAATCGTCGGCAACGACCCCGCCATCATGGCCGACGCCGCCCGCCACAACGTCGCGCTCGGGGCCGAAATCATCGACATCAACATGGGCTGCCCCGCCAAAAAGGTCTGCCGCAAGGCCGCCGGCTCCGCATTGCTCGGCGACGAAATCCTCGTCGGCAAGATCCTTCACGCCGTCGTCGACGCCGTCCCCACCCCCGTCACCCTCAAGATCCGCACCGGCATCGACCGGAGCCGCCGCAACGCCGTCGCCATCGCCCGCATCGCCGAATCCGCCGGCGTCCAGATGCTCACCGTACACGGCAGAACCCGCGCCGACCGCTTCACCGGCGCCGTCGACTACGACGCCATCGCCGAAGTCCGCCAGGCCGTCCGCATCCCCGTACTCGCCAACGGCGACATCGACAGCCCGGAAAAAGCCCGCCACGTACTCGACCATACCGGCGCCGCCGGCGTCATGATCGGTCGAGCCGCCCAGGGATGCCCGTGGATCTTCCGCGACATCGCCCACTACCTCGCCACCGGCCAGCGCCTTCCGCCCCCAAGCGCCGATCAGATCATCGACATCGCTCTGCGACACCTGCGCGGCCTGCACGCCCTGTACGGCGAAACCGCCGGCGTCCGCATCGCCCGCAAGCACATCGGCTGGTACCTCGGCAGCCTCGCGCCGGCAGGCTGGCGACAACAAACCAATCAGCTGACCACGGCGGCCGAACAGCTCGCCGCCATCGAGGGGCTGCGAGATCAAACGGTATTGTGATGTAGGGTGGATCAAGGAGCGAAGCGACGGATCCACCGAATACACCCGTAAAACGGTGGATCCGCCTCATTTGATCAACCCTACGCAGTTCGATGGTTCGATAATTAATCGGCATCGTGATGTAGCCCCACTATGCCGCCGTTTCCACGCCCCGATTGCAACTGATAACAGTTGCATTTCCCACGAATACAACTATCATTGATACTGACTGGAGAGGAAATCCAGCCTGAAACCCCGCGTGCGGCATGAGCAAAACTGACAAGTTACTGATAAAACTAGAAAATGCCAGCAATTCATTTACTTGGTCGGACTTGGCGGCATTACTGAAGACGCTTGGTTTCGAACAAATCGAGGGTTCTGGATCACGGGTTCGGTTTATGAAAGGCGACTTGCAAATCAGACTTCATAAACCGCATCCACAAAAGGAATTGAAAGCCTATGCCGTAAAACAAATCAGAGAAATACTGAAATCGGAAGGACTGCTATGAACGCTATGAGTTACAAAGGATACCTCGGCACGGTTGAATACAGCCCTGAAGACCATTGTCTGTATGGAAAACTGGCCTATATCCGCGATCTGGTGAACTACGAAGCCACCAACGTTGAAGATCTGGAAAGGGAGTTTCGCAATGCGGTGGACGAGTACCTTGAAGATTGCAAAAAGCTGAGCAAAGAGCCTGACAAACCTTTCAAGGGAAGCTTCAACATCCGCATTGGCCCGGATCTCCATCGGGCCGCGGTTATCGCTTCCGGGGGCAATAGCCTGAATGCCTTTGTGTGCGAGGCAATCCAGGAAAAAATCCAGCGCCATGCGGAGGACGCGTAAAACTGGACCCCAATCCAACACCTTCGTTCCCTCCGGTCAGTTCAATCATCATCCCAGACAAACGGCGCGCACCGCTCGCGGAACTCGTCGGACAGCTCTTCCATCGCTTCATCATCAACAAGACCTTTGGCCTGCATCATCTTCATTTGCCAGGCGGCCCGGGATCGGCTGAGCCCGTCGAATGTCCGGGCCAGTCTTTTGTCCGTTTTCCGCACCGAGTCGTAAAGCTTGAGGTAACGATCATGTATCGATAGCGATTCATCGTGCATCGTTGCCTCGAACTCGGCGAATGCGTTTGCACAGAACTTTTCCAGCGCTTGTTCCTTGATGGCTTTGAATTTTATCCAGTCGGACTTTTTGATATTCACCATTGAATGGAACTCCGCGAAATTGTGTGAAATACAGGTAAATTTAGTCACGCTTCGGGAAAAAGTCCTGTCCTAACCAGGAACAGATATCGTCATCCCGGCAAACGCCGGAAACGGAACTTGACTTGCGAGCGCCAAAGGTTCATATTTTGGGAATATATTCCCAACTTGGAGATCATCATGAACTTCAGGGCTGTTCTGATTCTGGCCGCGACGCTGTTGGCCAATGGGTGTTCCGATTCAATACCGACCCGCGCCGACGGGGCATTGACGCCGGCGACGGAGCGTTCGCTGACGACGTGGTTCCGGGAGCATTGGGCTCAGCAGCCAGCGGCTCCGGAGGGGACGCTGGACGATAGCGCCGTGACGGCGGCGGATGCTGGGGCCAGCGCGCCGTCCAAGGGGAGTTTTTCGAGCACGATTTTGCAGGAGACGGGGGTCGATGAGGCTGATCTGGTGAAATCCGATGGGGAGCGAATCTATGCGATCTATCGCAATGAACCGGCGGATTTCCTGTTTCCCGGCGATGATACGGGCGTGGCGACGACCGGCTCAACCAGGCCCGCGAACGGAGCGGGGGAGCAAGGCATTCGGATCATGCGAACGATTCCCGGTGAAACGGGGCTGGAGGAGTTGTCGCGGCTGAAGTTCGATCGCGACCAGGGGCGTCTGGAAGGGCTTTATCTCATGCCCCGTCGATTGATCGCGTTGTCGGCCTCCAGCGGCTATTACGCGTTGGACTGGTTTCGGCCCATCAGCTTTGCCCGGCGGCATACGGATGTCCACTGGATCGATATTGACGATCCGGCCAACGCAGGCGTAAGTCATCATTTGAGTTTCGACGGGGCGCTGGTGGCGAGCCGACGCATCGACGATACGCTCTATTTGATGCTGCGCCATTTTCCGGATGTAACGGTCGCGCCGCTGGCGGAAACCGGGGACGCTCAAACCGCGCTGGAGACATTGACCGCCGCTGATTTTCTGCCCGGGGCCAGGCTCGACGATCAGCCCGCCCAACCCGCGGTGGCGCCGGAAGACTGCTATCTGAACGAGGCGGCGGCGAACGGGGGCGTGGACGTGATCACGCTGGTGGCGGTGGATGTGGCGTCCAAGTCACCCCGGTTTCGGGCGACCTGCTATGTGGGTTCGTCGGAAACGCTGTACGCCTCGACCCGGGCGGTGTATATCGCATCGACGCGCTGGGACTACCGGATCGAGGGCGATATCGCCCTCTATGATCCTCGCGTGACCACCGACATTCACAAGTTCGCGCTGGATGGGCTCAAGATCGAGTATCGGGGCTCGGCGGAAATCGGCGGGCATCTCGGCTATCAGCAGGATCGCAAACCGTTTCGCATGAGCGAATCCGCCGACGGGCGCTATTTTCGGGTGCTGACCTACAATGAACAGCGTCCCTGGCTGGCCGACGCCAGGACCACCGGAGAGAACGCCGCCGACAGCTCGCCGGTGATGCTGACGGTGTTGCGGGAGGCGACCGACCGGGCCGCGCTGGAAACCGTCGCGCGGTTGCCCAACGCCGCGCAACCGGAACCGCTGGGACTCCCGGGCGAACGGCTCTACGCCAGCCGCTTCATCGGCGACCGCGCCTACCTGGTCACCTATCGCATCACCGATCCGCTCTACATCCTCGACCTGAGCGACGCGCTGCAACCCCGGCTGGCCGGCGCGCTCAAGGTCGATGGCTATTCCGACTTTCTCCAGCCCGTTGGCGAGAACCTGTTGCTGGGCGTCGGCAAGGATGCGATCGCCGACCCCGACAACCCTTCCGGATTCCGGGGCGGAGCCTGGTATCAGGGCGTCAAGCTGTCCCTGATCGACGTCGCCGATCCCGGCCACCCCCGGGAAACGGATCGACTCATCATCGGCAAGCGCGGAACCGAATCCGCCGCGCTGCGCGACCACCACGCCCTGGCCCTGCTGCCCGATCCCGACACCGGCGCGACCCGGCTGGCGCTGCCGGTCGAACTGCATGACAAGCCCATCGGTCCCGACGAAGGCCCTCGCACATGGTACGGCTATACGCACTCGGGCCTCTACCGGTTCGAAATCGACGCCGCGAGCGAAACCATCGCCGCCTTGCCCCCGCTGGTGACCCGCCGCGATGGCGACAACAGTCCGCCCGTCAACGCCAATGACGATCGCGCCGTGCTGATCGGCGATACCGTTCACTACCTCCCCGGCGGACAGTTCTGGTCGCAGGACTGGCCTGGAACCGCGCCGCCGCTCGGGCCGCAATAGTGCTATGCTTCCACCATGCGTTACCTTCACACCATGATTCGCGTTGGCGATCTGCAACGCTCGATTGACTTTTACACGAACGTTCTCGGGTTCCATGAAATCCGGCGTTCGGACTATCCGGATGGCAAGTTCACGCTGGCGTTTCTTCAGGCGTCTGGGGACCAGGGCGATGGGCCGATGCTGGAACTGACCTACAACTGGGGCGTGGACAACTATGACCTCGGAACCGGCTACGGCCACGTCGCCTACCAGGTGGAATCGATCGAGGCCATTGGAGAGGCCCTGCAAAAAGCCGGGATGACCTTTTCCTGGGGCCCGGGAGAAACGCCGGATGGCCGAAAGAAAATGGCCTTTATCGACGATCCGGATGGTTACAAGATCGAGTTGATCCAGACCCTATAGCGACAACCCGCGCATCCCGCGAAAGATCCGGGCCAGTAGCCACAGGAACGCCAGCGGGAACAGTATCGTCTGAAACAGAAAAATGACGATCAGTTCGATCGCGCTCTCGGTGGCCCGGGAAGCGACCTCGGAAAGTTCCTCCAGCCGCTGGCCGATATGGACGCTGTTCCGGGTGGATTGATACAGCCGCCGCGCCTTGTCGAAAATGGATTCTCCAACGGAACCCGCCGATGGCGGCGCATTCTCCTCGGCCCGGCCAACCGCTTCCCGGGCGCTTTGCAGGGCCTGTAGCGACTGCTCATAGCGATCCTGGAGAAACAGGCCATAGACGGCCTCGCTGGAGAACGCCATCATCGGCGCCAGAAAGCGCAGCAGCAGAAACATCGCGGTTGCCCGGATCAACCGCTGCTTCCATCTTTGGCTGATCAAGGCGTTGCCCGACCACCAGATCAGCGCAATCACGCCCAGCGTCCAAAGCGCAATGGCCCAGGCGAAGATCCGCCAGGCGGCGATCGACGCCATCAGTTTTTGCAGGCCCAGCGACGTGCTGCTGGCCAGCATGACCCAGGAAAAGCGTTCGATCAGGTCGTTGACCGGATCCAGGATCTGCCCGGGCTCCAGAACCACGCCGACCCCGCCCGGCTCCAGGGATACCTCCGTCTCCTGAGCGACCGAGATAACGCCGTTCAGGCCGCGCGCTACCGCGAAAGTGATCAGGGCGCGCTTGAGCCCCTGTTGAAGGTAGGCCTCTCCCCGCTGATCCAGCGCGCCCGACAGGGACAACCCCGCGCACGCCAGCAAGACTGCGGTCAGGGCGGCTTTCTTGAACAGACGGGATGTCATGCCGCAACGATAGCAATAGTTTCATATATTGTCGCGCTCAGTCGGTGCGTACCGGCTGTTCCCTCTGAGAAGGTCAGGATCTCCACGACCGAATCCCCATCCCCCTCCGTCATTCCGGGCTGAGCGGAGCGAAGACCCGGAATC
>DRPO01000375.1 GCA_011330835.1 Gammaproteobacteria bacterium
ATATGTTTTGCTTATGACGAAGCTAAATAGATTTTTATTCCATTGCAAGATAATAATTCTTTCAGAATATTATGCTTTACTTACATTCCCGGAAGCGAAGGCGGTCGCTCGAAATTCTGCTACACTGGACGGAGCGCGATCCGGCTCGCCCCGTTCTGGAATAATTCGACCGCTCCAGGCGTCTTGAGGGTTATGGGTGGCGCTATTCTCGTCCACCAAAACACAGCCCAAACCACCATGCGCTTCTTCAAGAATCACTCCAATATCCGCAAGGCTATCGAAAACCAGCGCCCGCATCTTTTCCGTCTGGCGTTTTCGTGGTGCCACAATGAACAGCTTGCCCAGGATCTCGTTCAGGACACCTGCGTGAAGGCGCTGGAAAAATCCGAGCAACTGCGCGACGCCGACAAGGTGGCCGGATGGCTGACGCGCATTCTCGTCAATCTTCACCGCGATCATCTGCGGCGGGAGCGGGAATTCGTCGATATCGCCGAACTGTCGCTGTCCGGCGGCGGCGACCCCGAGAAACTGGTGGGCTCCGCCGATACCGGCGCGCATGTCCGTTCCGTGATCGCGCGACTTGGCGAGGAACAGCGCAAGGTGCTGACGCTGGTGGATCTGAGCGACTTCACCTACGCCGAGGTCGCCCGAATCATGGATATTCCCATCGGCACGGTCATGAGCCGGCTGTGTCGGGCGCGCCGCCAACTGAAAACCCTGCTGGAAGAATCACAAGCCGCCAGCGCCGCGCGGACCAGACCAGAGTTAAGGCTGATCAAATGAGTAACACGAACAAGGAAAGCTATTCGGAAGAATATCTGAACGCGTTGGTCGACAACGAGTTTCCGCCCGCCGAAAAAGCGGAACGGCTCAAGCAGCTTCATGACGACGCCCGCGCCAGCCGCGCCTACTGTCAACTGCGCTCCACCAAGGAGCTGGTTCAGGCCGCCTATCCGCTGCCGGAACCCGTTCGCGAGACCGCGCGGTCCCGCCGCCGGCGGCTTGGCGCCATCGCCGCCAGCCTGCTGCTCTTCGGCGTTGCGTTCGCGCTCCTGTCGGGCGACTTCAACCGGCTGGAACGCTTTGCCCTGCTCGACCCGCATGGCGCCGGGTCGCGCCCCGCGTTGGCCGCCGACGGGGAAACCCGTATCGTGTTCCACGTCGTCAATTCGACGCGCACCCAGGCTCCGGAACTGCTCGACGAGATCGAAGCGGTGCTTAAAGACTACCGCGCCAAGGGCAAGAAGTTACGCGTCGAGGTGGTCGCCCACAGCGCCGGTCTCGACCTGCTCAGAAAACGGCTCGCCAGTCGGGAAGCCCAGCAAAAGATCGCCGCGCTGGCGAAGCAGTATCCCAACCTGACGTTCGTCGCCTGCCTCAACACCGTCGAGAGAATCGCGGTCACGCAAGGCGCCGAAGTGCTGCTGGTGCCCGAGGCCAAAGTCACCGGCTCGGGCGTCTCTTACGTCGTCCGGAGACAGCAGGAAGGCTGGATCTATATCCGGGTATAACCTGGCCGACGCATGGCGCCGGGAACGACTGAGCGAATTGGCGGCTTGAACATTCCGGCTCAACTGGCGATTGCGGTTGCGTTGGCGACGGCAATTGCAGCCTGCGGACCATCGAAACCGCCAGAACCGGAACCCGCGGAGTCGTCGGAAACCACCAACAACGTCGTCTATGACATCAACTACGACGAGCCGCGCAAACTGTTTTCCGCGCTGCACAGCATAGAAAATTACCTGAAAGCCGTCGATGATCCGAACGCCGACATCCGCGTGGTGCTGCATGGCCCTGGCGTTTCACTGCTGCTCGAACCCGACGCCCTGCCCATCGACGGCATCCGGCGAGCCAACGCCACGCCAACCGTCGAAGCCCTGGTTTCCGAACTCAAGGACGAAGGCGTAACTTTCAGCGTGGATCGCCATACGCTGACGGAACAACGCATCGACTATCATCAAGATCTCTATGACGTGGAGCCGCAAGACCTGGTCGATTCCGGATTCGCGGAAATCGCCCGTCTGCAGCAGCTCGGCTATCGATATCTGAAGCCTTGACGCGTGGCGGCAGCAATGCCTGATGCGCCTTCGGCTTATCATGCCTACATCCGGGGCGCAGTCCCGCAATTACATTGAGAGGCGACCGACCGGTTCTGGATGCCGGCAAAGGCGTTGGCTATTTCGCCGAGGTTCGTCATTTCCCGGTAAGTCAGTTTTGTGGCGGGTTTCGCGCCCCGATAGCTCGTACTTCTTTTCTGGCTCATGCCGCATGGGCGCGAGTGACTTTTCTTTGCTCGCCCAAAGAAAAGTCACCAAAAGAAAGGGCGCCCCCGTCGCCCGCTTATTCCCGCCTCGC
>DRPO01000376.1 GCA_011330835.1 Gammaproteobacteria bacterium
GCTCTCGACGAAAATCCACGCACCCGGTCGGAAGGTAATATGAAAACAGTATCGATCTTCAATAATGGCAATAATCGAGCAATTCGATTGCCCAAGGATATGGAATTCCCAGGCGTCAATGAGTTGGAGATTACCCAAATCGGCAACAGCGTTGTCTTGCGCCCAGTTAGGCCTGACTGGTCTTCGTTTGCTGAGTGCGAAAAGGCTGATCCGGATTTCCTGGAAGATCGGGAGGATGTGGTGAGCGATGAAGGGCGAGTCAATCCGTGAGTAAAGTGACTTACATGCTCGATACCTGCATATGCAGCTTTATTATGCGAGAGCATCCGGTAGAAGTGCTTGAGCGGCTACAGAGCTTGGCGGTGAGGCAGCATAGAATTGTAATATCCGCGATTACCTATGCCGAAATGAAATTTGGCAGTATTGGAAAGAAGGCATCACCAAGACATGAGACGTTGGCCGGCGAGTTCGTAAAACGGGTTGACGCGGTGTTGCCATGGGGGCGTGAGGCGGTCGACGCGACCACCGAGATAAAGAAGCGCCTCGCAGACCAGGGCGCCCCTATTGGCGCAAATGACGCAGCCATTGCAGGTCATGCGATGGCGTCTGATTGTATCTTGGTCACAAACAACGTCCGGGAGTTCCGCCGAGTCCCTGGCCTGAATTATGAAGATTGGGTTTGACTGGATATCATGTTTTGACCTGCCCACCGTCAAGTTTTTACAACGCAGCCATCGGCGAAAAGATGCGTGGCCTGAATGGGGTATTCCTGGTCGCGAGAGGTATAAACAAACTCAGACTGAAAAATGTCGGTAATCCGCATTGGCTCATTCGATAACTGATCCGAACTCAACAGCACGGCGAAGCTATCCTTGTGGGCGGGATCATAGCCATGCATGCCATAAGGGGCTTTGCGGGAAAGGTCGTTCGGCTCGATCACCGCTCCAGGGTTGAGAAGAAAAATCTCTTCTCCATAGAAACCCACCGCCTCGGGATCAAGGCCGTGGGCCTTGCGTTCTTCCACTGCCAGCCACCGGCCATCGGCCAGCCCGGCGAGCCGGTCGATCACTTTTTCTTTCGCACGGTCATTGGCGAACCAGAATCTCGCCATGGTGGCGTCGAGAAAGGCGAAATAGTCTCCCGGCGTGTCGAGATCCAGCCCGGCGAGCAGCCGCGCAATGTCAACCGTCGCGCCGACCCGACACATGCCATGATCGGAAAATACCTTGAGCCGGCACTGGATACCCTGTGATTTCAGCCCACCCAGCACGGCGTCCAGCTTCGATTGGTAGGCCGAGAGACAGTTCGCCACGGGCGAAGAAGCGTGCGGATATTGATGCAACAGGCCATCGAGCCCGTTGAGATGCAGATAGGCTTTCTCCGGGAGGCGCCTTGTCGCCGCCTCGCGCTGGAGCTGATGCAGCTTGCTGTCATCATCCCCGTCGGAGAGACATAGCCAGGCTTTGCCCTGACGCCGCCAGGCGGCAAACACGTTGTCCCAACCGTTATAGGCTTGCGGCTGAAATAGATCCTGCTTCTCGTAATAATCCAGCCGCTTCAGTTTCCACCGGGGAATATCGTAGGCGTCGAAATAGCCGTCAAAACCAGCGGATCGCTTCAGATAGGCCAGATAGAGTCGATTGATCCGGCCAACGCTTCGGAGGATTCGGGGTACGCGGCCCGCCAGGGCGATATCCGCGAACGGGCTGTTCAGCGGCGAATAGTAATAACTCGACCAATGCAAATGCTCATCGGGCATCCGGCCACAAAGAATCGAGGGAATGCAGGCGTTGGAATAACCCAGAATCGACTCGACGGGTTTGGCGTAGGGCGCGTGATCTTTCAAAAACCACGGATGCGCCCGGTAGATCTCCCAGCCAAGGCCGTCAATAAAAACAAAGAGATCGATAGTTTGTGCGCTCATCGGCGTGATTATCCGGCGACTAAAGTTGTATTTCGGGAGGCTTTCGATATCGTTTCACCACGGCGGGATTACCCCAAAGCGTCACCCACCCATCGGGAAAACTTTCAAAAACCACCGCGCCGGGAGCGACTTTGGTATGCGCGCCAAGCTCTACTCCTCCAAGAATCCGGCAACCATTGCCCAACTTGCAGTGATCGCCAATTCTGACCCCCTGGCCAAAATAGTTGATCAGCACAACACTGCCGTACAGATCACAATTCTCGCCAACCCGCGCGTTGTTCATGACAATTCCCTGTGGGTGCGGCATATATAGCCCCCCCCAACTTGGCAATCGCCGTACACCTGAAGCTGGTGAACAAAACGAAGATAACCCATCACCGGCGATACCGGTAAGCCGTAGGCGCGAAGAAGCTGGTAAAGTCTTAACCATATCAGCGCATTGAAACTGGTGGGAAGCACAATGGACAAGCCCGCGCGGAGGGCCGACACCTGGTTCCTCTCCAGGTCTTGCCGAAGAAACCGGAAATAGTCGCTCAAGCCGCGCATACTCTGATTCTATACTTCTCCCGCCCAGCTATCGACGAAAAGATGCGTGGCCTGAATGGGGTATTCTTGAACGCAAGAGGTATACCACCGGAAAAGCATGGAAGAACGAGCCGATCCACCTCAAGTTCCGTAGGCCTGATATGGCTGTTGCGACCAAGCGCCGTTGGCGCGAAAACGCCCATGCCGGCAAGATGCCGGCGCTCCCAGCGCCCCCCACCTGGGAGCGCCGGCGTCCCGCCGGCCAACCGGCAATGTCGGGCGCAGCCCGACGAGCCGTACCCCCGTAACCAGAGAACATGCCCGTTGGGCTGCGGAACCAGACCCCCCGTTGATTAGCCGCTAGGCAACGATGCCGCCCCGTCCACAAGGGACGGGGCGTATCGCGTTTCCTTGGCCTTGATTCTGTTCCCGGCTAATCCCAGCTCAGGGCGCCGCCGGTCTGGTATTCGGTAACGCGGGTTTCGAAGAAGTTCTTTTCCTTGCGAATGTTGGCCTGCTCGTCGAGCCACGGCAGGGCGCATTCGGCGCCAGGGAAGGGTTCTTCGAGATGCAACTGGCGGGCGCGGCGGTTGGCGATGTAGCGAAATTGCTCGATGTGATCCTGCTGGCTGTAGCCGAGGATGGGGTCCTTGAGCAGGTATTCGGCGTAGCTGGCTTCGGCGGCTTCGGCTTCGTCCCACATGTCGCGGATGGCTTTGGGGTCGATGGTGACTTTGTTTTCCTTGCGAATTTCATTGACGACGCGAATGCCGAAGGAGGCGTGCAGAACTTCGTCGCGCATGATGTATTGCAGTTGTTCGGCGGTGCCTTTCATCAGGCCGCGACGTTGCAGGGAGAAGATCGGCGAGAAGCCGTTGTAGAACCAGACGCCTTCGAAGATGCCGGCGAAGAAGGTGTAGGAGAGGACGAAGTTGTCGAGTTCGTCCTGGTCGCGCAGGTCGACGTCGGAGCGCAATACGGATTCGAGTCGGCGGTTGGCGATCTGGATCTTTTCGTTGATCTGGGGGACGACGCGGTAGCGGTTGTAGATTTCGCCCTGGTCGAGGCCGATGGATTCAATGCAGTGTTGATACGTCCAGGTGTGCATGGCTTCCTCGAAGACCTGACGCGCCTGGTAGATCTGCAATTCCGGCGCGGACATCTTTTCCATGACGGCGAGGCCGATGTTGCGCATGGCGAGGATGTCGGAGGTGGTCAGGTAGGAGAGGACGTTTTCGTAGACGTGGCGTTCTTCCAGCGTGAGCTTGTGCTGGTAGTCGTGCACGTCTTGCGCCATGGAGATGTCCAGCGGCGTCCAGTGGTTCTTGTTGGCGTTGAGAAAGTATTCCCAGGCCCAGGGGTAGCGGAACGGGGCGAGCTGGTTGATGTCGGTCAGGCCGTTGATGATGCGCTTGTCGCTGGCGCGCACCGGTTCGGTGGAGGTCAGCGTGACCTGGGCTTCCCGGTTGTGGCGGCGGATATCATCCAGCAGTGGTTCCGGCGCGTCGATGGCGGACGCGTCGGCGGAGACGACCGCGCCGGTCTGGTCGGCAATGGGTCTGGGCTCGGTATTTTCGGGTCGGGCGGTTCTGAAGGCGCTGACCGGATCATCCCAATTCAACATGGTGTGTTCCCCTGTGGTTGTCTGTTGCAAAAGCAGCCGGTAGGCGCGCTGCCGACCGATTAAGTTTCGCTTGAGGCGGGCGTTCAGCTGGTCGATCCGCTGATGGCTCAACCGCCTGATCATGTTACTGGCAGGCCTCGCAGTCCGGATCGAGGATCGAACAGGCCTTGGGCGCCGCCGATCCGACCGGGGCAATGGCGCCGGTCGCCTTGGCGAGGCCGCCTCCCGGATCGGACTGGGCGGCCTTTTCGACGTGAGTTGCTCCCAGCGAACGCAGGTAGTAGGTGGTTTTCAGGCCGCGCACCCAGGCCAGCTTGTAAAGCTGGTCGAGTTTCCTGCCCGAGGGCTCGGCCATGTAGAGGTTCAGCGACTGCCCCTGGTCGATCCATTTCTGGCGCCGCGAGGCGGCCTCGACCAGCCAGCGGGAGTCGATCTCGAAGGCGGTGGCGTACTTGGCCTTGAGGTCTTCGGGCACGCGGGCGATGGGTTGCACCGAGCCGTCGTAGTACTTGAGGTCGTTGACCATGACGTCGTCCCAAAGGCCGCAGGCCTTGAGGTCTTCGACCAGGTAGGGATTGACGACGGTGAACTCGCCCGACAGGTTGGATTTGACGAACAGGTTCTGGTAGGTCGGCTCGATCGACTGGCTGACGCCGCAGATGTTGGAGATGGTCGCCGTCGGCGCGATCGCCATGGTGTTGGAGTTGCGCATGCCAACCTTTTTGACGCGTTCGCGCAGGCTGTCCCAGTCGAGCCGGCGCGTGTCGTCCACCTCGATATAGTTGCC
>DRPO01000377.1 GCA_011330835.1 Gammaproteobacteria bacterium
AGGCGCTGGATTCCCGCTTTCGCGGGAATGACGAAGAGGTTCGGCGATGGAGTGAAACGCCCACCGCAATCCTTCCCACAAGCGTGGTTGGGGGCATTCCTTGCCAACCAGGGCGGGGCAGAGGGGGTTGAGGTATTTCAAGGGTTGCCCTTCGGCAATGGCGGCCTGCGTCAACTCGGTCAGCTCTGCCGCGGTGGGAGCGCGCCAGTCGCTGTGCCCGGCGTAGTTTTGATTGGCGCAGCGAGCATCGGCTTCGAAAGGTTCGGTGGGACCGACATTGGCAGGATTAAGGCAACCTTCGCCATCGCTGTCGAGTTCGGTGTCGTTGACCTGATGGAAAAGGCGGGCGTCGACGCCGCCGAGAGAGTCGCCGGCGCGCTGATCAATGCCGATTCCGGCGATCTGGCCAGCGTCGTTCGCGAAGCCGACCAAGCCTGTTACGCCGCCAAGGCCGCGGGTCGGAACCGCTGGCGTCGCTATGACCGCGCCAGCAAGGCGGTGGCGTGAGGGGCGATTGTTCCGGCGTACTTTATTGCTTTGTTCTTGCGATCCGGGCATTTATAAACTAGTCTCAGACTAGTTTATCTGCTGGAGAACAGGAATGCCTACGATTGGAGCCTATGAAGCCAAGACCCATCTTTCCAATTTGTTAGAACGGATACAGAAAGGCGAACGCTTCATCATAACGAAGCATGGTCATCCGCTTGCGGAGCTAATCCCCGTTGGTGGGCGCGATTCCAAAGCCGTTAAACAGGCGATTGATGAGTTGCGCGCACTGAAAAATGAGCTGAGGCAAAAGAAGGTTCGTCGTCGGGATTTGCTTGACGAAGGCGAAACCCTTCGCGACCTGGCGCATGAAGGGCACCGGTACTAATGCCGTTTGTGCTCGACTGCTCGGTGGCGTTGGCTTGGGTGCTGCCAGATGAACACGATGACCGGGCTGATGAGTTACTGAATAGCTTGACAAAGGATGTCGCTGTTGTGCCCCAGCTTTGGCCGCTTGAGGTAGGTAATGTCTTGCTGATGGCCGAGCGGAGGAAACGGATTGATCAGAAAGAGATTGACAAGGCGTTCTCGGGGCTGGGTCGGCTGCCGATAGAGGTTGATCTTGAGACTCACGAACGGGCGTTTCCCACAATCACGCGTATCGCGGCTCGATACCGCCTGACAGTTTATGATGCCGCATATCTCGAGCTGGCAAGTCGTCGTAACTTGCCCTTGGCCAGTCTGGATAAGCAATTGATGGAAGCGGCGAAAAAAGCAGGTATAGGGGTAGCTTAAGCTAGCCTGGCCCGCGCCAAAAAAACGCGGGCCAGTCGGCCCGCGCTACCCAGTTTTCCTAGTACCCTCGAATCCTTTGTGGAAACAGTATTTCACAGTGACGCGGGCGCGGCATCCGACTAAAGTCGAGCCACCCGGAGTCTTGCGCATCTCCCCCGGGCTGGTTAGTCTCTGTGACTCTCAATTACTGACGGGTTGGAAAGCGTTGGCGGCGGCATGCGGCGAACGGGAATTCGACCCGGTTTATTGCCATGATGCTTCAAATTTCCTCCGTTGTCGGGCCGGCCCAGCTCGAGCAGGTCAAGGCCCTTCTGGATGATGCGCCGTTCGTGGAGGGCAAGCTGTCGGCGGGCATGGCCGCCAGCCGGATCAAGCAGAACCAGGAGGTCGATCAGCAGTCGGATGTCTACCGTCAGCTCAATGAGCTGGTCTTTTCCAATCTGACGCGCCATCCGAAGTTTCGCAATTTCGCCTTGCCGCACCGGATTGCCGCGCCTTTCTACGCGCGCTACGAAGAAGGCATGGGCTATGGCGATCATATTGATGACCCGGTCATGGGCTCTCCCAACCACTTCCGCACCGATGTTTCATTGACGGTTTTCCTCAGCGAACCGGATGAGTATGAGGGGGGCGAGTTGGTCATCCAGTCGTCCTATGGCGAGCAGACGTTCAAGCTGCCCGCTGGCCATGCGGTGCTCTATCCTTCGGGCAGCCTGCATCGCGTGGCCAACGTCACCCGGGGCGTGCGTCGGGTCATGGTGGCCTGGGTGCAGAGCCTGGTTCGCGATCCCGGCCAACGAGCCATCCTGTATGAGCTGAATCAGGTCCGCGAGCCCCTTTTGCGCAAGGCGCCGGGCGAGCGGGATACGCAGCATCTCGATCACGTCTATATCAATCTCGTGCGCCTGTGGGCCGAGGTCTGATATGACCGGATCTGCTGAATGAGTCGCCTGAAACCGGGCGCGCCGCAGCGGGGCGCCGACAAGACCGCGCGAATTCCGGTCAAGATCGAGCCGACCACCACGACGCCGCGCAAGCCCGCCTGGATTCGCGTCAAGGCCCCCACCAGCGCGCGGGTCAACGCGCTCAAGGCGAAGCTGCGCGAGCACCATTTGCACACGGTCTGCGAAGAGGCCAACTGCCCGAATCTCACCGAGTGCTTCACCGGCGGCACGGCGACGTTCATGATCATGGGCGATATCTGCACCCGCCGCTGCCCGTTCTGCGATGTGGCGCATGGCCGCCCCGAACCGCTGGACCCGGAGGAGCCGGCCAATCTCGCCCGCACCGTGGGCGAGATGGGGCTGAGTTACGTAGTGATCACCTCGGTGGATCGGGATGATCTGCGCGATGGCGGAGCCGGCCATTTCGTCGCCTGCATCAACGCCGTCAGGGAACGGAACCCCGAGGTGGAAATCGAAGTGCTGACGCCCGATTTTCGCGGTCGCATGGACATCGCCCTGGGCCTCTTCGAACAGGGCCTCCCGGACGTCTTCAACCACAACCTCGAAACCGTGCCCAGACTCTACCGACAGGCCCGACCCGGCGCGGATTATCAATGGTCGCTGGACTTGTTGCGGCGTTTCGCCGAGCGTTACCCCGGCGCGCCGACCAAATCGGGCCTGATGCTGGGCCTGGGCGAACGGCTCGACGAGGTGGAAGAGGTCATGCGCGACCTGCGCGAACACGGCTGTGATCGGCTGACGCTGGGGCAGTATCTGCAACCCAGTCGCTACCATCTCAAGGTTGAGCGTTTCGTCCACCCGGATGAATTTGCCGCGCTGGCGGAGAAGGCGCGGCAAATGGGCTTCTCCCGCGTAGCCAGCGGCCCACTGGTGCGGTCCTCGTACCATGCCGACGCCCAACACGCCGGCCAGGGCGTGACCGGATAACACCCATTCCAATACCATGACGCATATTCAAACCAGGGATTTGCTGGAATCGCTGTTTTTCCCGCCGGGGATCATCATTCTGCTGATCGCGCTGGTCTTGCTGACCGCAACCATCAAGCCGCGATTTTTCTCCAAGCTGCTGTTCTACGCCATGTTTCTGCTGTGGCTGTTCAGCATGCCCGCCTTCAGCTACTGGATTACCGACTGGTTGCAGAACCAGTATCCGGCGCTGAATAAAATACCACCCGGCGCCGACGTGATTGTCGCGCTGGGCGCCGGCCAAACCCGGGGTGAAAACGAATTCGGCAATCGAGCCATGCTCGGCGGCGAAGCGTTGCAGCGAGCGCGCTACGCCGGCTATCTGGCGAAAAAATCAGGCCTGCCGGTAATCGTCACCGGCGCGGCCCCGCGCGACCACGCGCTTTCACACGCCCGCTTGATGCAGGAATTTCTCACCCGCGACATGGGCGTGCGTCGCGTCCTGATCGAAGACCAGTCCACCACCACGTTCGAGAACGCCCGTTACATCGCCGACCTGATGCGCCGGCATGGCTTCAAGAAGGCCGTTCTGGTCACACATGCCTGGCACATGCCGCGCGCCGTCGACGCCTTTCGCTTCTTCGACATTTCGGTTTATCCCGCGCCCACGGCCCGCGCTCGACCCGACACAACCGAAACCGGCTACTACGCCTGGTTGCCGAGCGCGCGGGCGCTACGCCAGTCGGAAATCACCCTGCACGAACTGGTGGGACGTCTGTACTACCGATTCGAATATTATACTTCTCGCGCCCAAGAATACCCCATTCATGGCGCGCGTCTTTTCGCCGATAGCGGCGTTGCAAAAACTTGACGTAGCGCCACTATGCCTGCGTTTTTTCGCCTTGCTCTCGACGAAAACCCACGCACCCTGAACGGGGTATTTTGGAACGCGAGAAGTATATTCCCGCCAGGACAAGAGCCGCCCACCCCCTGCCGCGCAATTCAATCCCGCGCCCCGCCACGCCAACCCCTGATTTCGACCGCGTCATTTCCCGGGAAGAC
>DRPO01000378.1 GCA_011330835.1 Gammaproteobacteria bacterium
TCATCGATCACGCCGGTGATGTCGGAGATCTTATTGCTGGATTGGCAGATCTGTTTCATTGCCTCGATGGTTTGCTTGACGAGTTCTTCGCTCTCTCGCGCGCGTTGACGGGTCGTCTCGGCCATCGAGCTGGCCTCATGGGCATTGATCGAATTGTTTTTCACGGTGCCGGTAATTTCTTCAAGGCTGGCCGCCGATTGCTCCAGGCTCGACGCCTGTTCTTCGGTGCGTTGACGCAGTTCGTTATTGCCCTGGGCGATGCGTTGGGCGTCTTCGCGAAGATAGGCGGTGGTCTGCTTGATCTTGGAAATGATGTCTCGCAGGCGACAAACCGTCTGGTTGACGTTGTCCTTGAGGCGTCCGAAGTCTCCGGAATAATCGCCTTGGATGGTTCGGGAAATGTCGCCCCGCGCCAGCGCCGAGACCACTTCGATGGTTTCGTCGATAAAGGTCTTGTTGATCTCGATTAGCGCGTTGACGCCTTCGCCCATGCGTTTCAGAAACCCCTGGTGCTTGTCGAGGTTGATGCGTTGCGCCAGGTCGCCGGCCTTGGCGGATTCGATCAACTGATGAAGTTCGTTCTCGATGGCTTCCTGCTGGGTGCAGTTGTTCCATTCCATCACGATGCCGGACTGTTCGCCGTTTTCATCGACAACGCGACTGATTTGATAGCGGAATTTCAGTTCGCCAATATCGAGCTGGTATTCCCTGCCGGGAATGGCGCTCGACAGTGTGTTCAGGTTGAGGTCGGGAAGGCTGAAGGCGTTGATGTTCATGCCGACGATGGCGTCGGCATTGAATGACGGAATCGCCTTGCGAATCTGTTGCTGGACTTGCGTGAAGTGGCTTCGGAACGCATGGTTGGCGTAGATGATGTCGCCGGACGGGGCGAGAAGCAACACATTGGTGGCGGCTGAATCCAGCGCTGCCTTGATCCGCGCGTTGGTGCGGCTGAGATTCTTTTCCTTGAGTATGTTGGCTTTGAGTTGTTCCTGCATGGCGTCGAGCCGAAGCAGCAATCCGTCGATCTCGTCGCGGCCGCGAACGTTGATCTCGTTGTCGAAATGGCCGTCGGCGATGCGGTCGAAAATGGAGCCCGAGAGTTCGAGTTTGCGAATGATTTCGCGAACCGTCAGAACGCCGGTGAACCAGGTGGCGAAAAAGAACAGCGCCACCGTCGTCAATGTGATGTACGCCTTGACTCTCAGCGACCAGATCTGGTTTTCGACCACCTTGATCTGGCTTGCTTTTCGCTGCTGCGAAAGCGTCGGATTTTCCTTGATTGCCGTGATTTTTTGCTGGCTGTTGGCAATGAGCGCGCTTTCCTGTTGCCAGAAGAGCGCCAGCAACATCAGGGATGAAACCAGCGCCAGCGTCGCGAAGATCGCTGATTTTTGCCCGATCTTGAGGTTTCGGGTCAGATGCAGGAACCAGGCGGATGGCGAACGGCCAACGGTTTTGTCTGAAGGATGGTAAGGGAGAGGGTCAAGCGAGTCGTTGAGGCTTGAATCAACGGGCATGGTTGGCTCCTTGAAATGAATTATTTTTTTCGTGAACACGCAATCTGTGCTTATTGCCGTTGATCAAGCAGGAAGCATGCCATGTAAATATTTCACTTCTTTGATGCGGGGGTGTTCAAAATCACCCGAATGAAATTTGGAGCGGCGCCAATTTCAGGATGGTCAGTCAGGGAGGGCGGGGGGCGGACAAGGTTGGCCGGCAAAATGGCGCGAAAATTCCGCGACTCGGTGAAAAATGTCGTCAGTCGTCTCCGAATTCGATTCTCTCGCTGAGTTTATCCAGCGCCTTGCGCGCGCAGGCCGCGTCCTTGTCGCCACCGGGAGCGCCGCTGACGCCCACCGCGCCGATATTGTAGCCGCCGGCGACGATTTTCACGCCGCCTTCCATGACGATCAGTCCGTCGATCTGGTTGAGGTCTTCACGGATATCCTTGCGTGCCGCGCGAAAGGCGCCGCTGTCCATCCAGGCCATGACTGTCATGTTCGCCTTGCGCTCGGCGATGTCCAGCGTGAAGCGCGCGGCCAGATCATCGCGAAGCGCCGCCCGCAACAGCGCGTGACGGTCGACCACCACCGCGCTGACGTGGTAGCCCTGCTGGCGGCAGGCCAACACCGTTTCGCTGGCGATATCCCGCGCCAGCTCCATGCCGATGTTTTTTTCGGTCACCGTATCGGCGGCGAAAAGCGGTGAACAGACGAGCAGGCCGATGGCGATGGGTAACGGGAGTCTTGGCTTCATGAGGCGAATCCGGTTTTCATTTTCATACCAGTAGTGTAGTCGCAATCAGTCGAAGGTGTAGCCCAGCATCTCGATGTCCCGCGCGAAATGTTGCGCGACCAGTTCGGCGGTATCGTCCTCGTAGTACTCGCGGTAGTCCGGTCGACGGTCGGTGGCCTTGCGTTTGCTGGGCAGCGCGATGGGCGGGATGCCGATGCGTTCGCAAACCTGGTCGAAATCCTGTTGCAGCCGTTCGGTGCGGCCGATGAAGTCCACCAGCTTGTTGCCGTGCAGGTCGACCAGGTAGTCGGTCTGCCATTCCAGCGAGGTGTCGATGTGGTATTGATAGGGGCGTTCGGGATCGAACTTCCAGCGCATGAATTCGTTGAAATCCTCGATGCCGTTCATGAACTCGGGCCGCTCGCGGCGGATGTGATGGAACGAGCTGACCTGAAGATCCCAGGGATTGCGGACGAAGGCGAATTTGAACAACCGCTCGAACAGCTCGGCGGGCAGCATTTCCCTGGCCGCGATGATCTTGCTGTGACGCGGAAATTTCGTCCCCAGCCGGTGTTTGGTGAGATGGCTGAACCGGTGGCAGATGAACATCAACGGGTAGTAAGGGTCGCGCCAGCGCAACCGGTTCAGCGCCGCGCGCACGCTGGTGCCGCCGGTCTTGGCAATGTGAACGAACAGGAACTGGTAGCGGTTGGAAAGCAGCATGCGCTAATCATACCCGTTGCGCCTGAAAATTCCCTGCCTCTGTTGAACTGGATCCCGGCTTTCGCCGGGATGACTACCTCAACGAGGCAGTCATCCTGTCAACTTGGATATCGCCATCCCGGTTAGATATCGTCACCCGTAGATATCGTCACCCGGTTAGATATCGTCATCCCGGCGAAAGCCGGGATCCAGAACTCTGATTGGGTAAACGGGAAACAGAGACTGCGGGGCACGCATCACTCGACATCGAGTGTCTGGTCGAGCCTGAAGCCGGTGAGAAACAGCGTCGCGGGGTAGACCACGACGCCCGCGCCGATCAGGGCGGCCAGCATCAAAACCCGTTTGGCGATGCTCCAGGTCTGCCAGACGGCCAGATCCGGCGTCAGCAGATACAGCGCCAGCCCCATCGCCAGCAGCGCCAGCGCCAGCCGGGGCGCCAGCCGCCGCCATTCCCGACCGGGGCGATAAACGCCATCGCGTCTTAGCCTCCGGAACAGCAGCGAGGCGTTGACCCAGGCGGCGGAGGCGGTGCACAGCGCCAGCGCGGCGTGCGGCGCGGGGCCGCCGAGCAGGAACCAGGGCAGGAACAGGACGCCGTACAGGGCGATATTGGTGAGAATGGCGATCATGGCGATGCGCACCGGCGTGACCGTATCCTGCCGGGCGAAAAAACCCGGCGCGAGAATCTTGACCAGCACGAAGCCGGGCAGTCCCACGCTATAGACCGCCAGGCTGATCGAGGCCATGCGGCTGTCGAATATCGAAAAGTTCTTGTATTGCAGCAGGGTCGCCAGGATCGGCCCGGCCAGCAGCATCAGCCCCAGCATCGCGGGCAGCGCGATCAGCAGCCCCAGCCGCAGTCCCCAGTCCAGTGTCCTATTGAACGCCTCGCCGCTCTGGGCAGCGTGTTCCGCCGACAGTTTGGGCAGAATCACGGTGCTGATGGCAATGCCGAACAGCGCCAGCGGCAACTCCACGAAACGATCGGAAAAATACAGCCAGGAAATGCTGCCGGTCATCAGAAATGACGCCGAAAGGGTGTTGAGCAGCATATTGATCTGGGCCACCGACGAGCCCAGCAGCGCGGGCAGCATCAACTTCACAATGCGCCGCACGCCCTCGTGGCCGCGCCGGAACGCGGGTCTGGGAATCAGCCCGATCTTCCACAGCGCGGGGATCTGGAACGCCAGTTGCGCCAGTCCGGCGATCAGCACGCCCCAGGCCAGCGCCGTGATCGGCTCGTCCAGCAGCGGCGCCAGCCACAGCGCCGCCGCGATCAGCGCCAGGTTGAGAAACACCGGCGTCAACGCCGGCACGGCGAATTTGCCGTAGCTGTTGAGAATGCCGGAAGCCAGCGCCGTCAGCGAGATGAACAGCAGATAGGGAAATGTCAGCCGCAACATGTACGCCGACAGCGCCTGCTGCTCCGGCGCATCGCGAAAACCGGGCGCGAACGCCAGAATGATCAGCGGCGCCGCCAGAATGCCGATCAGCGTGACCAGACTCAGCGCCAGCGTCAGCGCCCCCGCCACATGGTTGGCCAGATCATGCAGTTCCGCCTCGTCACGATTTTCCCGGTACTCGGTGAACACCGGCACGAAGGCCTGCGCAAACGCTCCCTCGGCAAACATCCGCCGCAGCAGATTGGGAATGCGAAACGCCACCAGAAAGGCGTCGGTCATGCCCGAGGCGCCAAAGGTCACCGCCACCACCATATCGCGCACGAATCCCAGAATTCGCGAAGGCAGCGTCATCGCGCTGACGATCGCCGAGGATTTGAACAGGCTCTTGCTCATGGGCGGGGAGTATCGCACAAGTGGGCTGATCTTCTCGCGCCCAAA
>DRPO01000379.1 GCA_011330835.1 Gammaproteobacteria bacterium
CACTCAGCCCGGAATGGCGGTCCCCTGTTCCCGTCATTCCCGCGAAGGCGGGAATCCAGGGTTGTGACTGGATTCCGGGTCTTCGCATCACTCAGCCCGGAATGACGCCCCCCGTACCGGTCATTCCCGCGAAAGCGGGAATCCATGGCTACGACCCGGATTTCGAGTCTTCGCTGCGCTCAGCCCGGAATAACGAGGAAGTGGGGCTTCAGTCCCTCCCTCGGGGTCTCAATCCTTGAGCAGTTCGAATTCGACGCGTCGGTTCAGGGCCCGCTTCTCCGGCGTGGCGTTGTCGTTAAGCGGTTGAGTTTCACCAAATCCCCTGATTTCCATTCGGTCGGATGCGATGCCCTTGTTCTCCAGGTATTTCCTGACGGACTGGGCTCGACGAATGGACAGCTTTTGGTTGTAGCTTTCCGAGCCAAATGAATCGGTGTGCCCATTGATCCGGATGCGCAAACGTGGGTCTGGCTGCAGCATGTCGGCGACGAAAGAGTCCAGGATGGCGCGAGCGACGCCAGTCAGGTTGTAGTGATCAAACTCGAACAGAACTGTTGGCGGCGCGACGGGCTGCGCCGGTTTTTCTGGAGCTGGCGGAAGCGGCGTGATTGGTGGCTTCTCCGGGACGACCCGAGGCGCTGGTTCGATCGGGGCGGGCGCCGGGTAAGGCTTCGCCTGACCAAAACGCTTCAGGATGCCGATCGAGACCAGTTTGGAGTCCTCGTCGTAAGAGATCAGCTCGGCGCGGGCGGCAATGCCGTTCGACCAGCCGTATTCCAGACCGGCGCCGAGGTGGATGCCGGTGTCGTTCAGTTGCTTGAAGTCCACGGATCCGGCGGTATCGAGTCGGCTGAGGCCCACGCGGGCAAAGGCCGACAGGCCTTCGCGTCGGTAAAAGCCCTCGTCGTCGAAGCCGCGCATATAGTCGCCAGCCCGTCGCGAATTGTAGAAATAGCCGATCAGGGAGGCGCCCCAGGATTTGTAGTCGATATCGCCAGCTTTGACATTGTCGGCGCGCCGGGCGATTTCCGCCTGGCCCAGGTTGGCGAAGAAGCCTTCGACGCTGAAGTGCTTGGTCAGGTCGTATCCGAGCGTCAGTGAGCCTCCCGAGCTGGAATCATCGCCGACCTTGAAGGCGGTGCCCGCAGTTCGCGGTTTCAGGCGAGTGAGTCCTACATTGGCTCCCACATATATCCGCTGGTTGAAATCGCGATCCCCGGGGGAATGGGCGGCGTTGGCCGCGGGGCTTGTGGCCGCGAGAAATGCGGAGGCCGAGATGGCGATTGCCAGAGGTTTGGCGACAAACAGCCAGCGCGAAGGCTGGCTGTGCGAAAACAGGCTATTTCTCATCGTCTCGTTTGCCTGCGCGCGCAGGCTCCTCTTAAGTGATTCCGTCAGGTTGGATGACCGGGTCTGGCTTTCCTGAAGGCGCCCAAGACGCCGAGCCCCGTCAGCAGAAGGAAACCCATGCCGCCGGCGCCATGGCCTTGCAGTCCGGTTTCTATTCTGGCTGATGTCGACGGCAGGACGGTGGCGACACTGATGCGGACGACGGCGGTATCTTCCCCACCCTTGCCATCTTCAATCTTGTATTCAAAACTGTCGGTGCCAGCAAAACCGTTTTCCGGTGTATAGGTGAATGTATCACCATCACGTTCCAGCGTTCCGTGAGCGGGTTCAGAAACTACAGTTGTTGACAATTCGTCTCCATCGGGGTCGCTGTCATTTAGCAAGACGTTGAAGGACACCGGTTCGTTTCCGAATGTGGAGACCAGATCGTCGTTGGCGACGGGCGCGCCGTTCGCCAGGTTGACATTGATCGTGACGACAGCGGTGTCGCTGCCGCCATTGCCGTCGTCGATTTGATAGGTGATCGAATCGGAGCCGGTGAAATCACTGTCTGGCGTGTAGGCGATCCGGTTGTTGGTCACGCTGGCGTCGCCATGCTCGGGAGCGGAAACGATGCTGATCTTCAGAGCGTCGCCGTCCGGATCCGAATCATTGGTCAGCACGTCCACGGTGATCGGCGTTGCGTTGTTGGTGTTGGCGGCGTCGTCGTTGGCCACCGGCGGGTTGTTCAGGGCGTAGAACGCGGACGCGGCGGAAAAGTCCGCATCGCCGGGGCCCCAGGTATCGGAGTCGCGCGGGAAGGAGGCCGGATCGGTCAGATCATGGGCCGACGAGTCGACGTCGGAGGGGAATATCGAAAAGCCGTAGTAGGTTTGGTTGGGAACCAGGCCGAGATCTTCCTGACTGACGAACGCCATGCCGACAGGCTCGATATGGCTGTCGCGGTACTTGACGTAGCCGGGATTGTCGCCGAGGTCGTTCGACATGAAGCTGACTTCCAGTCGGACATTGGTTGTCGCCAGGCGAATCTGGTCCGGCCCGGATGTCTCCGGGTTGACGGTGGTTAAATGGGCGTAGGCCGCGGGATTTCCGTTTGCGTCGAGACGGGTAATCGCCGCGACCTTGACCGGATTGTTGGCGGACTTTTCAAGAATGGCCAGGCCGGATACTTGCAGGTGCTTTGGGGTCGAGCCGGTGCGTATTCCCTCCGTGGTGATATAATCGATCCGCTCGATGTTGTTCAGAGAGTCAGGCCGGCTGCCAGCGTTGGTGAAAACGTCGCGTGGGTCGACATTGATGATGTTATCCGACAGCATGCGGGCAAGATCGCAATCGCCGTTGCTGTCGAGCGGATAGGATGGCGCGTACATGAAGGCGTCGGCCTGGTTTTCCTCGACATAGAGGTTGCAGCGCGCGCCGGTTGCGTTGTCGTTGTCAACGCGACGGATGATGACCCTGTCCGCCTTGTTCTCGAAGCGGTAGGCGCGGTTCTGGTAGGTAAACTGATCCAGGATCAGGTTGTCTCCGGTCCCCCAGCGGTAAGTAACGCCGTCCTGCGTGTAGGTCGTGGGCGTGGCGGGTTCGGCGTGAACCTGGATTGAGGTAATTTCCCCTTTCGCGAATGTGTCGCCCGTTCCCGAGAAAAGGAGCGCGCAGGCCAAGGTTGAGGCCAGCTTGCGCCTGAAAGTTCTTCCTGTCGCTTTCATGATGTCTCCCCGTAATATCCTGTTAGTCTTGTTTGCCAATGTGTGTAGACGGTTTATTGGTGGTTGATTCGTCCGTGTTCGCCCGACCGCTCCCCGCGCGGCGAGCGACATTACTGGACGCTCAAAGTTCATTTTATATTAGAGTTTTCGAATATACTGTTAACTCGCTTTAATTTTCATTACTAAGTAGAGATTTGATCTTAAATGCGTGACGTAAATCACGATTTCTCGAAACGATTTGTGATTTTGGACCGCGATGGCGTACTCAATGAGGACTCCGATGCGTACATCAAGTCGGTCGAGGAGTGGATTCCCATCGAAGGCAGTCTCGCGGCGGTTGCCCGGTTGAACCGGGCTGGCGTCAAGGTTGCGGTGGCGACCAACCAGTCTGGTCTGGCGCGGGGATTGTTCACGCAGCGGGATCTTGACGCGATGCACAAGCGTTTGCGGAGGTTGCTGGCCGAGGAAGGCGGTTGGCTGGATGCATTGGAATATTGTCCGCACGGGCCGGACGACGCCTGTGACTGCCGCAAGCCCAGGGCGGGGCTGCTGCGGCGGATTGGCGCGTTACTGCGGCGAAACCCGACCGATGCGATCGTCATCGGCGATTCGCTTCGGGATCTCCAGGCGGCCGAGACCGTGAATGCGCAACCGGTTCTGGTCAGAACCGGCAAGGGACGACGAACCGAGGCGGAGGGAAACCTGCCGCCAGACGCGCGGGTTTACGATACGCTTGCGGATGCGGTGGACGCTATTCTCCGGGAGGCCATGTGAAACGTCGTTACGGCAGGCTGGAAAAGACCAGCGCATTCTTGCGGTCAAGTCTGTTTTGGCTGGTTTTCGCGGGCAGCACCGTGCTGTATGGCGCGACCTTGTGGATGCTGGCCCTGTTTCCTTATGAACGGCGATTCCGGATCATTCTGACCTGGTCGCGGCTCAACGTCTGGGTGCTGGAGAAGGTTTGCGGCGTCAGGTATCGCGTGGAAGGGCGCGAAAACCTGCCGAAAGATCGCGCCGCGATCGCCGTCGGCAATCACCAATCGACCTGGGAGACCCTGGCGTTGTCGTTCATTTTGCCGCCCCAGGTCTGGGTGCTGAAAAAGCAACTGCTGAGAATCCCGTTTTTCGGCTGGGGGCTGGCCATGTCCAAGCCAATCGCGATCGACCGCTCGGCCGGCAAGTCGGCCCGACAGCAAGTCATCGAAAAAGGTCGGGAGCGGCTGCAAGAGGGGCTTTGGGTGGTCATTTTCCCCGAAGGGACCCGCGTCCATCCCGGCGAGGTTCGGCGCTTCAAGCCGGGGGCGGCGATTCTGGCGGAGGCGACAGGTTATCCGATCGTGCCAATTGCCCACAACGCCGGATTGTTTTGGCCGCGTCACCAGTTCATCAAATATCCGGGAGAAATCACCGTGAGCATCGGGCCGCCGATCGACCCGGCGGGTCTCGATCGGGAAGAGATTGGCGCCAGGGTCGAGACCTGGATTCGGCGGCGCATGGATGAGTTGCGCGGCGTGGTGGACGATGCCTGAGCTACCAGTTCACATTTTTGCGTAAAATGGGCGGATTGCGGAAAAAGATTTCCGGTAACAATCAGATGACGCGCGCCGACAAGGGAATGGGGTGCTAAGATCAGTATGGAGATTACTTCTCGCGACCAGGAATGCCTCGTTCAGGTCGCGGATCTTTTCGCCGATAGCTGCGTTGCAAGAACTTGACGCAGCCCCACGATGGCTGCGTTTTACGCTTGCTCTCGACGAAAATCCACGCGCCCTGAAGGGAGCTTGATCGCGAGAAGTATAACGGCGTGACTCATGGAAAATCGACGCATCAGGGATTATGGCTTCAAATCGGACAATTGTTGGCGTTTTGGGCGGGACGGGCTTTGTTGGCGGCCACCTTGTTCCCGCTCTGATCAGTGAAGGCTACCGGGTGCGCGTGTTGACCCGGCGTCCGCATCGTCACCGCGAGATGAGCACGCTGGCGGAGGTGGAGCTGGTCAAGTGCAATGTTTATGACGCCCAGGATCTTCGTCGGGGGCTGACCGGCTGTTTCGCGGTCATTAATCTGGTCGGCATCCTTAACGAATCACACCGCTATGGTTTTCAGCTGGTCCATGTCGCGCTTCCGAGCAGGTTGGTGGAAATCTGCAAGCAACTCGAAA
>DRPO01000380.1 GCA_011330835.1 Gammaproteobacteria bacterium
AATATTTCTTCACGTCGAAATATTTCAAATGCCTTTTTATATTGATTTTCGTCGTCATGAGTCAGAAATTGAACGACAACATTGGTGTCTATCGCGATCACTTGAAGGTCTCTTGCACACCGCGCCCAATAGCTTCCTCGATTTCCGCGAGTGTTTTCGCCTTTCCAGAATACTTAAGGCAAGAAGCGACCTGATTGATATCAGTTTCGGGAAACGGCTTTTTGGGTTTTATCAATATGCCGTCTCCCATATCGAAAGCAAGCAGTTCCTGGCCGGGTTCCCAATGATGCGTATCCCTGAGCAACTTTGGGATAATCACTTGTCCTTTACTGGAAAGTTTCATGGTATGCATCGATACACCCCAACAAGTAAGATTCGGGTAAGAATGGTGTCGATTCAGGCGCGTCGGGTCAACGTTGGCGAGCAGCCGGCGCGAGAATCACGCGAATCAGGGGTCGCCCGGCGCAAGGCCGCCAGAATGGGCATTAGCCAGAAAAGCGCGCCGCCCCCTGACTTGGGCCGAGCCTGGTCTGGGGGCGTATCCCGTTCGCCCGAAGTGGATGAGGCGGCGTCATTTTTGGAATAGTCTCCGCCAACGGCCTTGAGCCAGTCGCGCGCATCGGCCAATGCGTCGCGAACCGCCGCTCTCGCTTCCACGCCCCCGGCGGGACAGTTGGTGGGAATTCCCGCGACTTCGAGACAATAATCCAGGGCGTGATCCGCGCCGCCAATAACCACGAGGCGGCTTTTATCCTGTTCGTTGCAGACGATATCGCGCCGGGCCCGCCCCTCGGGGATCCTGATGTCGGCGGCGGGACCGTTCTCGACCTCGCCGGCCAACGCGTTGCATAGGCGCGCCGATTGATCCACAGGAACCAACGTGTCCGCGTCGCCGTGGAGCAGGAAGATGGGCGGGAGGCCGGCGACGCCCAGCGCTCGTTCGGGCAGGCTGTTGGCTTGCACCACGGGAAGATCGACGGGCGCGGTCGCCGCGTCTTGTCCAATAAAGGCGGACAGGGAGGCTTCGCCGGCGCGATGACTGGCGTTGGCCTCTTGCAGCCCGGCAAGCAGGGCGGAGAAGTCGAGCGGTGAATACATCAGCAAGGCCGCGGCGACGGACTGTGGATGGTCGATCGCCAGCCGCGCCGCCAATTGTCCGCCAGCGCTCTGGCCCGCCACCATGACGCCCCGGCTCGCCGGCGTTGCGCCATAGTCGGCGGCATGCTGGCGCACCCACGCCAGCGCCGACGCCGCGTCTTCGACGATCTGCTCGCCGCTCGCGTGGTTGCAGGCCGGGTTGCCTTCCGCCTCGCCGGTGAGTCGATACAACGGCGCGAACACCACGAAGCCTTCATCCGTGTAGTGGGCCATTTGCGCCTGCAAGCCAAGCATCCCGGCGTGATGGGTTTGCCAACTGCCGCCATGCAGCATCAGCAATGGCCGCAGGCCGCTGACGCCGGGGCGACGGGCGTAGATGCGCATCTCCAGCTTGCATAACCCTCGCGCCGTTTCGACTGCCTTGTAAACCGCACGCGTCTCGTAGGGGAGATAGTGGCCTTTCAGCGGCTCCAGCCCTATCCTCAGGCGCAAGCCGGGGTGTTGAAACCAGATGCCCGGCTCCGTGTCTCCGCCATTGCCAAAGCGTTCAGGATCGACCGCCTCGGCGCAGAACTGTTTCAGCGACAGCGCCTTGTAGCGCAGTTTCGCGCCAGAACAGGCGGCGCTGGCGAAATACTCCCCTTCGCCTTGAGGCCGTACCGAGCGGCATCGACCGTCGATCATTTGGTACAGGGGTTCGACCGGCATCTCGTTTTCAACCAGCCCCGCGACATCGATCAGCCCGCACAGCCGGGCATTGAGCTGGACGCCGACGGACGCCTCGGCCGCGTGCGCTGGCTGAATGAATGTCGGGATCAGGATGGCGGCAAGCCACAAAGCGTTTTTCATGGGTCGATACGGAATAGCGGAACGCCCATTATCCGCCATGTCGCCAGAGATGTAACCCGTCAGCCTTTGCGTTGCCGCAAACGCTATTCCGCTTCCAGCGCCCGAAGCTGGTTGATCTCTTGAGTCCACAGCGACTCGTCCAGGGTTTCGAGCACCAGGGGAATATCGTCGAACTGGCGAAAGGTTTGCTCGCAAGCCTCGGGCGTTCGCGGATCGTAACCGGCGACGAAAATATACTTCTCGCGTTCAAGAGTACCCCGTTCAGGGTGCGTGGATTTTCGTCGATAGCAAGGCGCTAAAACGCAGGCATAGTGGGGCTACGTCAAGTTTTTGCAACGCCGCTATCGGCGAAAAGACGCGCGCCATGAATGGGGTATTCTTGAG
>DRPO01000381.1 GCA_011330835.1 Gammaproteobacteria bacterium
ATACCCCATTCAGGGCGCGTAGGTTTTTGTCGAGAGCAAGGCGTAAAAACGCAGACATAGTGGGGCTACGTCAAGTTTTTACAACGCAGCTATCGGCGAAAAGATGCGTGGCCTGAATGGGGTATTCTTGGTCGCGAGAGGTATATTGGCGTATATGTTTCAGGAACCTGGTCATGAGGTTGTTGCGAATTACCTTGAAGAGAGTTGTATTTCCAGCGTGAACTTGCTGGAGGTCGCTTCACGACTCAGTAGAGATGGCGTGTCGCCCAAGCCGGTCCTGGAGATGATCCAGACGCTGGGTATTGCTGTCGTCCCCTTCTCGATGGAACATGTTTCCACCTCCGCCCGTTTGGCCGCCACGGCAAAGCAATACGGACTTTCCATGGCGGATAGAATTTGCCTTGGGCTTGGGCTCGACTTAAACCTTCCGGTACTCACTGGCGATACGACGAGGGTTGAAATCGGGTCGGAATGTGACGTCATATTGTTCAGGAACGATACTTCGCCCGGTTGAAAGTTCTCCATCCCGGTCGTTTCCGCTTTACGCCTTGCTCTCGACGAAAACCCGCGCACGCTGCAGGGTTATTCTCGATCGCGAGACGCGCGAGGGGGGTAATATTTCACAGCCTGCCGGTCGGTTTTTTCCCTTGTTGCCGATTTCTCACGCCGGGGCGTGAACTGGATTGACCGCTTGTCGCCATTTCCGACGGCTTCCGAACAGCCGGCGCCGGATTGTTGACGGGTTGCAGGGAAAACGTTAACCCGTTCGTTTCCGCCGACATCCCCGCGCCCTACTATGGCCATGTCGGACGGCAGGATTTTTCCCTTTCCGTTTCCGCGCCAGGAACGCGCGTCGCTCGCGTGTTTGAAAAACAACCAATGGAGTTTGGGTATGGCGCTTTCCAGCGTTTGCATCTATGGAAGTCTTGATCAGGAGCGGGAGCAGGTTGCGTCGCTGCTGGATTTCTTTGATATCGAATCACGTTTTGGCGAATTGACGGGGCATGCCGCGGAGGCGGATTGCCAGGCGGTGGCGATTGTCTGTCGCGAGGCCGGCGAACTGGCGGACTGGCTCCGGCAACTGCCGGATTGTTGCCGCAAGAAGCCGGTGCTGGCGTTTTTCGACGGCGAGGATTTGCAGGATGCGCCGGCTGTCGCCGGCAAGGTCTTTCCCGTTTCCCTGCAATGCCGTCACCGCGATCTGAAGCGGGTGCTGGACGAGATGGAGCGCGCCAGCGCGGCGACGGCGCGGCGACGGCGTCAGTCGCTGCAGTCGCTGGAGGGCGGCAGCGCGAGCATTCAGCGGATCAAGCGTCTGATCGAGAAGGTCGCCAATACGCCGGCGAACGTTCTGGTGCTGGGCGAATCGGGCACCGGCAAGGAGCTGGTGGCGCGGGCGATTCATCGTTTGTCCGACCGGGGCGACAAGCCTTTCGTGCCGGTCAATTGTGGCGCGATCCCCAAGGATTTGCTGGAGAGCGAGCTGTTCGGCCATGAGAAGGGGGCGTTTACCGGCGCGATCACGGCGCGCACCGGCCGCTTCGAGCTGGCGCGGGGCGGGACGCTGTTTCTCGATGAAATCGGCGACATGGATGTGAACATGCAGGTCAAGCTGCTGCGGGTCTTGCAGGAGAAGACTTTTGAGCGGGTCGGCTCGAATCGGTCGCTGAAGGCGGATGTGCGCATTATCGCCGCCACGCACCGGAATCTGGAGGAGGCGATTGCCGCCGGCCGGTTCCGGGAGGATCTGTATTACCGCCTCAACGTTTTTCCCATCGAGATGCCGCCGTTGCGGGAGCGTCGCGAGGATATCCCGGCGCTGGCGCAGTCGATGATCGACAGGCTGGCGAAGGAGCAGGGCGGCTACCGGCTGGACCAGCGCTGCCTCAATGCGCTGATGGCGCATGACTGGCCCGGCAATGTGCGCGAGCTGGCCAATCTGATTGAGCGACTGCGGATCCTGTATCCGGATCAGACCGTGCGGCTGGAGGATCTGCCGGCCGCGTACCGGGGCAAGTTGGAGGATACGCCGCCTCCGGTTGCCTCGCCGACGGGCATGGGCGCTGTCCAGGCCGCCGTCAATTCCCCGAGCGTGCGTCTGGCCGCCGGCGATTTCGATTTGAAGGCGCATCTCCAGGAAACCGAGCTTTCCTTCATTCACGCGGCGCTGACGCAGACCAATGGCGTGGTGGCGGCGGCGGCCAAGTTGCTCAACCTGCGCCGCACCACGCTGGTGGAGAAGATGCGCAAGTACCACATCGAACGCGAGGAAGTGGTGTCGCAATTTTGACGACAGCCTCGATCCCGAATACAAAAAAACCGTAATTTCAATCGCTTGTACAAGCTGGCACAGGAAGTGCTGCCTTGATGACGAAATCTGATGGAGTAGATTCAATGGCGCATAGACGCATATTAATCATTGGCGCGGAAAAGCTTTACGTCCGGGCGATCGCCTCGACGCTGGAGGCCTATCACCATTCGGCTTATTGCGCCCTGGACAGTGACATCGCGTTGACCACGGTCGAGGAGCAGGATATCGACCTGGTGCTTTGCGAGGAGAACATGGACCCCATCTCCGGCGCCGAGATGATGAACATGATCCACGATCGCCGTCCCGACCTGCCGGTCATCCTGATCGCCGACTATGGTTCGGTGGAGCGCGCGGTCAAGGCGATGCGCGCCGGCGCGGCGGATTATCTGGTCAAGCCCGTCGATACCGACCACTTGCTGGAACTGGTGGATCGTCACGCGCTGACCCCCGAAGAGGCCGAGGAGGATGAGGAGATGATCGCCCGCGATCCCTATTCCCTCGAACTGCTGCAACTGGCCCGCAAGGTCGCCCGGCAAAACGTTTCCATCCTGATTTCCGGCGAAAGCGGAACCGGCAAGGAAGTGCTGGCGCGATTCATCCACAAGCACTCGCCGCGCAGGGAGGCTCCGTTCGTCGCCATCAATTGCGCCGCGATCCCCGAGAACATGCTGGAGGCGGTGCTCTTCGGCTATGAGAAGGGCGCCTACACCGGCGCGCACCAGGCCAATTCCGGGAAATTCGAGCAGGCCCAGGGCGGCACGTTGCTGCTGGATGAAATCTCCGAGATGGAGCTCGGCTTGCAGGCCAAACTGTTGCGGGTGCTCCAGGAAAAGGAAGTCGAACGGCTTGGCAGCAGCCAGACCATCAAGCTCGACGTGCGCGTGCTGGCGACCACCAACCGCGACCTGAGGGCCGAGGTGGACGCCGGACGATTCCGCGAGGATCTCTATTACCGGCTGAATGTTTTTCCACTGGAATTGCGTCCACTTCGGGTCCGGCCAGCGGATATCGCGCCGCTGGCGCGCCACCTGATCCGCGCTCACCTGACCGTGGGCGAGGAGGTTCCCGAACTGGATCCCGAGGCGGTCCGGCAACTGGAAAGCTACGAATGGCCGGGCAATGTGCGCGAACTGAGCAATGTCGTTCAGCGGGCGCTGGTCTTGCGCACCGGCAATGTTATCCGCGCCGGGGATCTGCGCTTCGAGTCCACGGGTCGCGCGGCGCCGGGCGAGGCCGCAACCTCCGGCCAGTTGAATCGCAACCTGAAAACGCACGAGCACGAGCTGATTCTCAAGGCGTTGAAAAAAGGCAATGGCAGCCGCAAGTTCGCCGCCGAACAGTTGGGCATCAGCCCCCGCACCCTGCGCTACAAGCTGGCGAAGATGCGTGAAATGGGGCTGGAAGTCCCCTCCGCCTGAAAGGTATACCTCTTGTGATCAAGAATATCCCATTCAGGGCGCGTAGGTTTTCGTCGAGAGCAAGGCGTAAAAACGCAGGCATAGTGGGGCTACGTCAAGTTTTTACAACGCGGCTATCGGCGAAAAGATGCGTGGCATGAATGGGGTATTCTTGGTCGCAAGAGGTATATCAAGGGAGCTGAATCATGGAACCGATTACGCAACAACAACTGCTCACGCAACTGACCGCGCTGGCCCGGCAGGCAGGCATGGGAACGACCGCCGGGACGGAGGCCGAGCCGCCGATGGGAGAATTCAGCGCCTTGCTGAAGCAATCCATCAAGGCCGTCAACGCCCGCCAGAAACGCGCGGCGGAGCTGGCGAACGCCTTCGAAATGGAGGACCCGAAGGTTGATCTCGCCCAGGTCATGGTCGAAAAGCAGAAAGCCCGCGTCGCCTTCGAGGCGCTGCTGCAGATTCGCAACCAGTTGGTGAATTCCTATCAGGAAATCATGAGGATGCCGCTGTAGGAGCTCGCCGGGGCACGGCGGGCTCCAGACCCGTAGGCCTGATAAGCCGAAGGCGCATCAGGCAGAGAGGTCGCCATCCGCAATGCCTGATGCGCCTATGGCTTATCAGGCCTACGATGCTGTTCTTTTTCAATGCAGGGCGGAACATCAAAACGGGGATCATCCCCAACGACAAGGGAATTCAATTCAGGTATGAGCAGTTCCACTCAAATGACCGATCAGACAAACACTGGGAATACATCCAGTCCCTTTAGTCTGGGGCAACTGGTGGCCAGTGGCGTGATCTACCGTCATGTTACCGCGCTGTTGGCGCTGGCGGGCGTCATCACGCTGGGAATCGGGCTCATCATGTGGGCGTCCCGGCCGGACTATGTGCCGATCTACAATCGCCTCAGCAGCTCCGACACGCAAAAGATCGCGGAAACGCTGCGCGCCTCCGGCATTCCCTACCAGATAGAGGCTGGCTCCGGCCTGGTGCTGACGCCGGCGGATCAGCTCGAAGCGGCGCGCAGGAAGCTGGCCGCCGAAGGCTTTACCGCGCGCGATGGCGTGGGTCTGGAGATGCTCCAACAGGATCAGGGCCTTGGGACCAGCAATTTCGTCGAGAACGCCCGCTACCATCATGCGCTGGAAACGGAGCTGAGCCGCACCATCAGCGAAATGCGCAATATCGATACCGCGCGCATTCACCTGGCGCTGCCCAAGCAATCGGTTTTCATCCGCGATCGCGCCAAGCCGAGCGCGTCGGTCATGGTCAAGTTGCTGCCTGGCCGTTCCCTGGAAAGCAGTCAGGTCGCCTCGATCGTGCAACTGGTCGCGTCCAGCATTCCCGGCATGGAGTCGTCGCGGGTCACGGTGGTCGATCAGTGGGGCAAGCTGCTTTCCAGCGGCGATGGTGAAAATGGCATCGATCTCGCGGCCAAGCAGTTTGAATATACGCGCAAGCTGGAACACACCTACGCTTCCAAGATCGAGGAATTGCTGGCTCCGATTGTCGGCGTGGGCCGGGTGCGCGCGAAAGTCAGCGCCGAAATGGACTTTTCCTACGAGGAAAAAACCCAGGAGCAGTACGAGCCGGGCGAGGGCCAGATTCGCAGCGAGGAAACCGAAGAGCAGCGCAGCAGCGGCTCGCTGGCCGCCGTGGGCATTCCGGGCGCGCTGTCCAACCAGCCGCCGCAAGCCGGGAGCACCGACAAGGACAAGAAAGGCAAGGGCGAGAACAGTGGATCCGAGCCCGTGAACGTGAGCACCCAGGCGGTGCGCAACTATGAGCTGGACCGCACCATCGTGCATTCCCGCAATCCGGTCGGCAAGCTGCGCCGTATTTCGGTGGCGGTGCTGGTGGACAACAAGACGACCGTCAACGAGGCGGGCGAGCAGGTCAGCGAGCCATTGAGCGACGAGGAAATCGAGACGCTGACGAAGATCGTCAAGGAGGCGGTCGGCTTCAACGCGCAGCGGGGCGATTCGGTGTCGGTTTTCAACCAGGGCTTCCAGCCGATGGAAGAAATCGAACCGGTGGCGGGGCCGGCGTTCTACGAGCAGCCCTGGGTCTGGAGCATGGCCAAGCAGGTGCTGGTCGGACTGGCGTTGCTTTTTCTGGTGATATTTATCGCTCGCCCGGCGATGCGAAGCCTGAAACCCCAGCCCGCGCCCGAAGCCGAGGAAGGCGACAACCAGGTTGGCGTCAAGGTCGAGGGGCTGGCGTCCGATCAGGTTCATCTGAGTCAGGGCGCCAAGGGTTCGCCCGCGCTGAGTCCGCCGCAGGCCTATGGCGATGTGTTGCACCTGGCGCGCGGGCTGGCGGATGAAGATCCCAAGCGCGTCGCGATGGTGATCAAGAACTGGGTGAAGGAAAATGTCTGACCGAGTTTCTCCGATTCAAGACAGGAATTGACCCGTGCCAACATCCCATCTCCAAAACGGCGATAACGAGCTGGATGGCGCCTCCCGCGCGGCGATCCTGCTGATGACGCTGGGCGAGGAAAAGGCCGCCAGGATTATCCGCCTGATGGATCCCGAAGAGGTGCAGTCGGTGGGTCACGCCATGACGTCGCTCAAGGATATTCCGCAGGAGGCGATCGCCGGCGTGCTCGATGGTTTCGTCAAGCAACTGGGCAACCAGTCCGGATTGTCGCTGGGCAAGGAAGAGTTCCTGCAAAAGGCGCTGGTCAAGTCGTTGGGCCGTGAAAAGGCCAACAACGTGCTCTCCCAGGTTTTCATGAACAGCGAGGAAACCAAGGGGCTGGAGTCGCTGCGCTGGATGGATCCGAGAGCGATCTATCACGTGGTTCAGCACGAGCATCCCCAGATTATCGCCATCGTGCTGACGCATTTGCCTCGCGACAAGGCGGGCGCGGTGCTGGACATGTTGCCGGACGAGATCCAGACCGATGTCATGGTGCGGGTGGCCAATCTCGACACGGTGCATCCCGCGGCCCTCAAAGAGCTGGATCAGATTCTGCAGCAGCGTTTCGAAAAGGAGCCCGAGGTGGTGGTGTCGAAAATCGGTGGCATCAAGGTCGCGGCGGAAATCCTCAATACGGTTTCCAGCGAGACGGAAAGCCGGGTGTTCGAGGCGCTGAACGAGTACAACGACGATATGAGCGAGCAGATCCAGGAAAGCATGTTCGTTTTCGAGAATCTGCTGGCGCTGGATGATCGCGGCATGCAGTTGCTGCTGCGCGAAGTTCCGCAGGACAAATTGGTCAAGGCGCTCAAGGGCGCCTCGCTGGAGATTCGCGAAAAGGTCTTCAACAACGTCTCGTCCACGGCGGCCGAACTCATGCGCGACGATCTGGAGGCCATGGGGCCGATCCGCTTGCGCGAAGTGGAAGAGGTCCAGAAGGAAATCATGGCGGTTGCCCAGCGTCTGGCCGAGGAAGGCCAGATCGCGCTCGGCAACAAGGAAGATGAGTTCGTCTGATATGGATGAGCAAAAACAATCCGGGCAGTCCCGACCGTGGGTGTTGCCGCCGCTTGGCCAGGTCGATTCACCCTCCGCCGCCGAGTTCGTCCGCTCGACGTTCGAGACCAGCGGGGCCACGGCGGACGCGGCGGCGTTGCGCGAGGCGGCGCGCCAGGAAGGTTACCGGCAGGGTTACGACGAGGGGATGGCGCGGGCGCTCGCGGAAAGCGAGCAATTGCAGCGGGAGCTGGCCGATACGCTGGATTTTTTACGCCAGCCCGCCGCGCGCATCGATGCCCGCGTCGAACACGAACTGGTGGAGCTGGCGCTGGCCGTGGCGAAAGCCATTCTGCGCCGCGAGGTGTCGGTCGATCCCAACCATTTGATCGGCATGATTCGCGGCGCCATCGAGCAGCTGCCGCCGGGCGAGCGCGATATCCAGATTCACTTGCACCCGGAAGCCGCCGGGGTGGTTGAAAAAACACTCAAGCAATACGACCGCGACCGGAGCTGGAAGATCGTTCGCGATCCCGCGCTGGGGCGCGGTGATTGCCGGATCCACGCCGATCCCTCCTATATCGACGCCAGCCCCGCCGCCCTGGTCGATCAGCTGGCGGTGGAGCTGTTGGGCGGAAACCGCAAGAGCGATCCCGGGTTGGCGGTCGCCGAAGAGAGCAACGATGCCAACTGAACGATGGGCCGAGCATTTGCGCGCGATGCGCGAAAATCTGGTCATCCCCCGGCCTGTGGTGGAAGGCCGGCTGACGCGCATGGCCGGGCTGACGATCGAGGCGGTCGGCTGTCAGGCGCCGATTGGCTCCCGCTGCGCGATTCATACGCCGGATGGTGAGGATATCGACAGCGAGGTGGTTGGATTCTCACGGGATCGCACCTTTCTCATGCCCACCGGCGATCCGCGCGGTCTGTCGCCGGGCGCCCGGGTCATCCCCACGGGCCAGTTGCTGGAAGTCCCGGTCGGCCCCGGCTTGCTGGGGCGGGTCATCGACGCCAATGGCGAACCGCTGGATGATCACGGCAAGATGACTTTCACCGACAGGCGACCGCTGTCGGCGCGACCGATCAATCCCTTGTCTCGTTGCGCGATCGACCAGCCGCTGGATGTCGGGATTCGCGCCATCAATGCGCTGCTGACCATCGGGCGCGGCCAGCGGGTCGGGCTGTTCGCCGGCAGCGGCGTGGGCAAGAGCGTGTTGCTCGGCATGATGACCAAGAACACCCGCGCCGATGTCGTGGTGGTGGGGCTGATTGGCGAGCGGGGCCGCGAGGTGAACGAATTCGTTCGCGAAACGCTGGGCCCCGAGGGGCTGAAACGCGCCGTGGTGGTGGCGGTGCCGGCGGACACGCCGCCGCTCAAGCGGCTGCATGGCGCGATGACGGCCACTAGCATCGCCGAATATTTTCGCGACCAGGGCAAGCATGTGTTGTTGCTGGTCGATTCGCTGACGCGCTACGCCCAGGCGCAGCGCGAAATCGGTCTGGCCGTGGGCGAGCCGCCGACCACCAAGGGCTATCCGCCCTCGGTGTTCGCGCGGTTGCCCCGACTGGTCGAGCGCGCCGGAAATACGGGGGCCCATTCCGGTTCGATTACCGCCATCTACACCGTGCTGGCGGAAGGCGACGACCAGAACGATCCGGTGGTGGATTCCGCGCGCGCGGTGCTCGACGGGCATATCGTGCTGTCGCGGCGCATCGCCGAAACCGGCCGCTTCCCGGCCATCGATATCGAGGCGTCCATCAGCCGGCTGATGAACAGCATCGTCAGCGACCATCATCGCCAACTGGCCATGCGATTCCGGCATATTCTCAGTCTCTACCATCAGAACGAAGATCTGATCAATACCGGCATCTATCATCCCGGCTCCAATCCCGAACTCGATCAGGCCATTGCCCTGTATCCGGCGATGAATGACTTTCTGCGCCAGCGCCAGGGTGAATCCGTCGCCTGGGAACAAAGCCTGCAACAACTCGAAACGCTGCTGACGAGCGCGGGGGGTTGATTATGCGCAGCCGCGAAAGCCTTGAAAAACTGGCGCATCTCTCCCGTTACCAGGAGCAGCTCAAGTCCACCGAACTGTCCGCGCGGCTGGCCGAGCAGCGCCAGGCCGAGGAGCGCCTGCGGCAGTTGCGGGGGTATCTGGCGGACTATCAACGCCGCGACGTTCCGCGCTCGGTCGCCGACCTGCGCAACCACCGCCAGTTCATGCTCAATCTCAGCATCGCCATCGCCACCCAGGAAAGGATTTGCCAGGACATCGAGATCCGGCTCAAGCCGGTTTACAGATCCTGGATGACCGCCAGAAAACGCAGCGAGGCCGTGGAGGAGTCCGTGGAAGACGTCCGCCGGCAGGAAGCGGAGAACGAGGAGAAAGCCCGGCA
>DRPO01000382.1 GCA_011330835.1 Gammaproteobacteria bacterium
CCACCCCATCACATTAAAAGAAGGCAGCCCCCCTGAATATACCTCTCACGACCAAGAATACCCCATTCAGGCCACGCATCTTTTCGTCGATAGCTGCGTTGTAAAAACTTGGCGTAGCGCCACTATGCCTGCGTTTTTTACGCCTTGCTCTCGACGAAAACCTACGCACACTGAATGGGGCATTCTTGATCTCGAGAGGTATACCCTCATCCAGAAGATGATCATGGACGCCCAGAAAATTGCATACGGCGAGAGACGCCGAGGCATGTCGCAGGCGATCCGTTTGACGTTGCGGATTCGGGCGACGACAACAGCAGTCCGGAGCATCTCGCCCATCGGCATGCCGTTTCCACAGCTCTCGATCTGGCGCTCTCCTCGGGCTTGCCTTGGTAGGGCAATCAGGCTATTTTGCGCGAAATTCCAACCACCGCTCCCCATGAACCCCCGACTGGCCAAGCTGCAACCCTACCCTTTCCAGAAACTGGCTGCGCTGTTCGCTTCGATCGAGACGCCTGCGGACAAGCCGCCGATCAAGCTGTCGATCGGCGAGCCGAAAGGAGAAACGCCTGCGTTGATCCGGGAGGCTTTGGTCGAGAGTCTGGACGGGGTGGCGAAGTATCCGTTGACGCGAGGCGAGGCTGGGCTGCGCGAGGCGATCGCGGATTGGCTGGCGGGCCGTTTCGGACTGGGGGCCGAGGGAATCGATCCGGAGCGGCAGGTGCTGCCGGTCAATGGCACGCGCGAGGCGTTGTTCGCTTTCGCGCAGTGCGTGGTCGATCCGGCTCCGGGAGCGAAGGTGCTGATGCCCAATCCGTTTTACCAGATCTATGAGGGGGCGGCGCTGCTGGCGGGGGCTGAGCCGGTGTATCTCAATTGCACGGCGGAGACGGGGGTCATTCCCGATTTCGATGCGGTGTCGGAACGGGATTGGGCGGATTGCCAGTTGCTGTATCTCTGTTCGCCGGGCAATCCGACTGGGGCGGTGATCGATCAGCGGACCTTGACCGGGTTGATCGAGCGCGCGGAGCAATACGATTTCATCATTGCTTCGGATGAGTGCTATTCGGAGATCTACCGGGATGAGGCTTCAAGGCCGCCCGGCCTGCTGGAGGCGGCGCGTGCTTGCGGCAATGAGGATTACCGCCGCTGCGTGGTGTTCCACAGCCTGTCGAAACGCTCCAACGCGCCGGGGTTGCGATCGGGGTTCGTGGCGGGGGATGCGGCCATTCTCGAACGGTTTCTGCTGTATCGCACCTATCACGGCTGCGCCATGCCGTTGCCCACGCAGGCGGCGAGCATCGCGGCCTGGCGCGACGAGGCGCATGTGCGGGCCAACCGCGAGCGTTATCGCGAACGGTTCGCGGCGGTGCGCGAGATTCTTTCACCGGTGCTGGATTTGCATCTGCCGCCAGCCGGCTTCTATCTGTGGCCCTGCCTGCCGATGGATGACGAGACATTTGCCTATCGACTGCAAGCGGAACAAAATGTTACGGTGCTGCCTGGCCGCTATCTGTCGCGCGAATCGGGCGGCGTCAATCCCGGCGAGGGCTTTGTGCGGATGGCGCTGGTCGCCGATCTGGACGAATGCCGCGAGGCCGCTGAACGCATCCGCTCGCTGCTGGCGAGCGGCTAACTGTCAACCCTATTCATCTTCAGGAGTCTGATGTGAGTGACCTGCAATCCATCATCGATGCCGCGTTCGAAAAGCGCGCCGAGATCACCCCGCGCAATGTCGATCCCCAGCTCAAGGAGGCTGTCAGCGAGGCCATGAATCTGCTGGACGCCGGCAAGGCGCGGGTGGCGGAGAAGGTCGATGGCCAGTGGGTGGTGAACGAGTGGCTGAAAAAGGCGGTGCTGCTGTCGTTCCGGATCCACGACAACGAGTTCATCAAGGGCGGTTTCACCAACTATTACGACAAGGTGCCTTCCAAGTTCGCCGACAAGAGTTCCCGCGACTTCCGCGACGAGGGGGTGCGCGTGGTGCCGCCGGCCACGGCGCGGCATGGCTCGTACATCGCGCCGAGCGTGGTGCTGATGCCGTCCTACGTCAATATCGGCGCCTATGTCGATTCCGGCACGATGGTGGACACCTGGGCCACGGTCGGCTCCTGCGCGCAGATCGGCAAGAACGTTCATCTCTCCGGCGGCGTCGGCATCGGCGGCGTGCTGGAGCCGTTGCAGGCGGCGCCGACGATCATCGAGGACAACTGCTTCATCGGCGCGCGCTCCGAGATCGTCGAGGGCGTCATCGTCGAGGAAGGCTCGGTCATCTCGATGGGTGTCTATATCGGCCAGAGCACGCGCATCTACGATCGCGAAAACGACGAGATCCTCTACGGTCGCGTTCCCGCCGGCTCGGTGGTGGTCTCCGGCAACCTGCCCTCGAAGGATGGCAAGTACAGCCTCTACTGCGCGGTAATCGTCAAGCGGGTGGATGAAAAGACACTAAGCAAGGTCGGCATCAACGAGCTGCTGCGCGACATCTGATCCGGGCATGATCACGCTCTACGGCATTCCCAACTGCGACACCATCCGCAAGGCGCGCCGCTGGCTGGACGAGCGCGGCGTCGATTACCGTTTCCACGATTTCCGCAAGGACGGCCTGGAGCGGGATCAATTGCAAGCCTGGGTGGACGAACTGGGCTGGGAAACGCTGCTCAACAAGCGCGGCCTGATGTGGCGCCGCCTGCCGGAGGAGAAAAAGGCCGACCTGGATGAAAAACGCGCGGTCGCGCTGCTGCTGGAAGAGCCCGCCATGATCAAGCGCCCGGTACTGGATCTGGGCGATCGTCGCGTGGTCGGCTTCTCGCCCGAAGACTACGCCGCCCTGTTCGCATGAGTACCGACGATCCCACCCTCGCCCTTGCCTGCGAGCTGATCCGCCGCGATTCGGTGACGCCGGAGGATCGGGGCTGTCAGGATCTGCTGATCGAACGCCTCGCCCCGCTGGGCTTCAAGGCCGAGAAAATGCGCTTCGGCGAAGTGGACAACCTGTGGCTGCGTCGCGGCGACAGCGGCCCGCTGTTCTGCTTCGCCGGGCATACCGATGTGGTGCCCCCCGGCCCGCTGTCCGAATGGACCAGCCCGCCGTTCGAGCCCACCATCCGCGACAACCGGCTCTACGGCCGCGGCGCGGCGGACATGAAGGGCAGCATCGCCGCGATGACGGTGGCGCTGGAAGCCTTTCTCGCCGAGCACCCGGACGTTCCCGGTTCGCTGGCGCTGCTGATCACCAGCGATGAGGAAGGCCCGGCCGTGAATGGCACCGTGAAAGTGGTGGAGACGCTGACCGCGCGCGGCGAGAAGATCGACTACTGTCTGGTCGGCGAACCCTCCAGCACCGAAACCGTCGGCGATGTCGTCAAGAATGGCCGACGCGGCTCGCTGGGCGCGAAACTGACCGTGCACGGCAAACAGGGGCATGTCGCCTACCCGCATCTGGCGGACAACCCGATTCACGCCGCCGCCCCCGCGCTGGCGGAACTGGTCGCCACGCAGTGGGATCAGGGCAACGACTATTTTCCGCCGACCACCTTCCAGATCTCCAACATCCACGCCGGCACGGGCGCGACCAATGTCATTCCCGGCGAGCTGGAGGTGGTGTTCAACCTGCGTTTCTCAACCGAGCAGACCGATGCCGGGCTGCGCGAACGCATCGAGGCGCTGCTCAACCGCCATGGTCTGCGCTACGACATCGAATGGACGCTGTCCGGCCACCCGTTTCTCACCGAGCCGGGTACGCTGGTCTCGGCCATCGAAAACGCCATCCGCGATGGCGCCGGGCACGATACCGAACTCTCCACCGCCGGCGGCACCTCCGATGGACGCTTCATCGCCCCCACCGGCGCGGAAGTGGTGGAACTCGGCCCGGTCAACGCCACCATCCACCAGGTCAACGAAAACGTCGCCGTCGCCGAACTGCAAATGCTGACGCGGATTTACCAGCGGGTGCTGGAAAACCTGTTCATTGCGCCGGCGCGGTTCTGATATCGAGCCCGCTTTGCAGCGACACCGCCTGGGTAATCGAATTGGCGACTCCAGTGCTCTGCACCACGTTCAGAACCCCCTGATAGTTGGCGAAAGCGCCATCCAGCATATTGCCCGCGCGCGCCCCACTGTCGGGAACGCCAACCGTCACCTGGTTGCCGGTCACGCTGGAATGGATGGCATTGCTCGCCACAACCTCCACCAGTTGCCCCTGTTGCAGCGCCTGGCCAGAGTCGATGCTATCGACAACGCCGCCAGCATTCTCGGTCACGCCAGCGGCGGCATTCAGAACCGGCGACGAATCAGGCGCTTCAGCCAAACTCTCTCCGTGAGCGGGAAAACAAACGACCGATACCAAAACGGCCAGCGCTGTTCCTGGTAGACGGATTGTCATACCGAAATCCTCCTTGACATTGTTGCGAAGTATTTTCTCCGCTTGCATCTCGCGTTGTCGGCAACCACCCCCCCAGAGTCCAGCGCGCCTCGTCCGGATTGGCGGCTTGTTACGTTTTCTTGTACGTCGGGGAAGGAAAGTTTCAGCGGCTGTGCCGGCAGGGATGCCTGCGCCACTTTCATTCAGACGTATGCGTACAGACAGCGCTTTTGTTCAACTGCTAGCCCGGATTTCTCACAGGATCGCGGAATTCTCGCGCAGGGATTTGATTTCACAGTGGATTTTCTGACTGAGCGGAATACTGGTTGTCTTTCCGAAGGAAGAAAATCCGCTGTGGACTCAAAGACCAAGCGAGAAACCGCGCATCCTGTGAGAAATCCGGGCTAGACTGTCGGCATGGGCAACAAGGACATCATCAGCAAACAGGCGCTCAGGCACCTGGCGGCGGACATCGCCAACCTGCTGCTGGAACTGAATATCGATGAAAACAGCGTCGAGCTGCTCGCCACCGAGCAACAGCGCATTGAGCTGCGCCAGGCGGATCTGGTGGCGCGCGTCAAACAACGCCAAAGTGGCGAAGCCTTCATCCTGCACGTCGAGATACAAAACGATAACGACCCGCGCATGCCCTTGCGGATGATGCGTTATTACACCGACATTCAGTTGGCCTGGCCGGAGGAACCCATCCGGCAGTATGTGATCTACATTGGCAAACCTCAGTTGCGCATGCCCGACACACACCAGGCCAGCGACTTCCGATACCGGTACCACATCCTCGACATGCACCGGGTGGACTGTAACCTGTTGCTGGAAAAGGACACGCCGGACGCTTTGGTGCTGGCGATCCTCTGCGACTTCAAGGGGAGGCCGGAACAGGATGTGGTAAACTACATC
>DRPO01000383.1 GCA_011330835.1 Gammaproteobacteria bacterium
ACATTGGCCACTTCGACAACGAAATCGACATCGCCTCCGTGCAGCAATACGAATGGGTGAACATCAAGCCGCAAGTCGACCACATCATCTTCCCCGACGGCAAGCGCATCATCATGCTCGCCGAAGGACGTCTGGTGAACCTCGGCTGCGCCACCGGCCACCCCAGCTTCGTCATGTCCAACTCCTTTACCAACCAGGTGCTGGCGCAGATGGAGTTCTACGCCAACCCCGGCAAGTACAAGAACGAAGTCTACGTCCTGCCCAAAAAGCTCGACGAAGAAGTCGCCCGGCTGCACCTTGAAAAAATCGGCGTCCACCTGACCACGCTGACCCAGGATCAGGCCGACTACATCGGCGTACCGGTCGAAGGCCCCTACAAGCCCGACCACTACCGGTACTAATATACTTCTCGCGATCAAGAATACCCCATTCATGGCGCGCGTCTTTTCGCCGATAGCAGCGTTGCAAAAACTTGACGTAGCCCCGCTATGCCTGCGTTTTTGCGCCTTGCTCTCGACGAAAATCCACGCACACTGAAAGGGGTAATCTTGAACGCGAGAAGTATACGCTACCAATTCGTAGCGACAACGCGACACCGGACCCTGTAGGCCTGATAAGCCGAAGCGGCAACCTCGATTCGCCTGATGCGCCTTTGGCTTATCAGGCCTACGGAGCTTGCAGGGTGGATCAAGGAGCGAAGCGACGGATCCACCGAATACGTCCGAAATGGTGGATCCGCTTTGCTTGATCCAGCCTACGGGTTCGGGAGCCGTCAGCCCAGCCCGCGGAGTCGCGACCTTACGAGCCCAAACAGCAGCGTAAACGAGGACACACCATGGAATCCCAGCGCCAGCACCCCAGAACCTTCAGCTTCGAATTCTTCCCGCCGCGCAGCGACCAGGGCGCGGAAAAGCTGCGCATCGAACGCGAAAAACTGGCCGCGCTCAAACCGCGCTTCTTCTCCGTCACCTTCGGCGCCGGCGGGTCCACCCAGGAACGCACCCTTGAGACCGTGCTCGAAATCCAGCGCGAATCCGGCATCGAAGCCGCCCCGCACCTCTCCTGCATCGGCTCCACGCGGGAAAAGATTGCCGCCATCCTCAAAACCTACCAGGAAGCCGGCGTCCGCCACATCGTGGCGCTCAGGGGCGACCTGCCCTCCGGCGTTCATGAGCCCGGCGAATTCCGCTACGCCAACGAACTGGTCCACTTCATCCGCGAAACCACCGGCGACCACTTCCACATCGAGGTCGCCGCCTATCCCGAGTTCCATCCCCAGGCCGTCAACGCCTTTCAGGATCTCAAGCACTTTCGCAACAAAATGCGGGCCGGCGCCGACAGCGCCATCACCCAATACTTCTTCAACCCCGACAGTTACCTCTGGTTCGTCGACAACTGCGAAAAGCTCGGCATCGACGCACCCATCGTCCCCGGCATCATGCCCATCAACAACTTCATCCAACTCGCCCGGTTCTCCGACGCCTGCGGCGCCGAAATTCCCCGCTGGATCCGCCAGCGCCTGCAAGCCTACGGCGAAGACCTCGACGCCATCCGCGACTTTGGCATCGACGTCGTCACCGCCCTCTGCGACCGGCTGCTCGGCGAAGGCGCCCCCGGCCTCCACTTCTACACCATGAACAAGGCCGAACCCACGCTCACCCTCTGGAAAAACCTCGGCCTCGCATGAGAATCCCGCGGGTCTACCTCGACGCCCCGCTGCGCGCCGGCGAGACCCTCGCCCTGCCCAAACCCCAGGCCCACCACCTGATCAACGTGCTGCGCCTGAAGAACGGGGCGCCCCTGCGCCTCTTCAACGGCCAAAACGACGCCGAATACCTCGCCACGCTGAACATCGCCAGCCGCCGCCACGCCAGCATCACCGTCACCGAAAGCGAAACCATCCAGCGCGAAACCCCTCTGCGCATCGAACTCGTCCAGGCCATCGCCACCAACGACAAAATCGACCTCATCCTGCAAAAAAGCGTCGAACTCGGCGTTGCCGCCATCACCCTGATTCACAGTCAGCGCAGCGTCCGAGCCTCCCCCGAAAAAATCCGGAAACGTCTGACCCACTGGCGTCAGGTCATCATCAGCGCGACCGAACAATGCGGTCGAACCCGGCTCGCTCGCCTCGAAACCGCGCAAAGCGTTGATGAAAAACTCACCGCCCCGAACCAACCCGCGGCTCGCTACCTGCTGGCCCCCGCCGCCGGAACATCACTCGCCACCGCCGCCCCGAAAGACCAACGCATTCAGATCTGGGTCGGCCCCGAAGGCGGCTTCAGCCCGGAAGAAATCAGAAAAGCCGAAAACCACGGCGTCCAACCCGTACGCTTCGGCCCCCGGACCCTGCGCACGGAAACCGCCGGCATGGCCGCCATCACGGCGCTCCAGGCCTTGCACGGCGATCTTGTGAAGCTATAACTTATTGACTGTACGGACTGGAGCTCTACTCACCGCCAATCATGGCTATCCAACCCAAACCGTTTAGATGAGCGGTCGTAGCCCGTCTTCACGATTCCTAGCCCCGTCAAAGCCCTTCCATTCCGTTTTTTCACGCATGAACCGATAGAGGGAATACCTCCCGCTCGATATCTCGCGCTTTCGCTGCTTCGGTCATTTTCAAATCATATTCCGCCTGAAGATTCAGCCAGGAACGCGCATCGCCGCCAAAATAGCGCGCTAACCGCAATGCGGTATCTGGCGTAACCGAGCGGCGCTCCTTGACGATTTCATGAAGCCGCGTGGCCGGTACGCGCAGCGCCCGGGCCAGCGCATTGACGCTCATATCAAGGGGATTCAGATAGTCTTCACGCAGTATTTCACCGGGATGAACCGGTCGCATGCCATTCTTTATCATTTCGATACCTCGTCAATGATAGTCCACGATTTCGACGTCCAGCGCCTCACCCTCATCCCAAACGAAACAGATCCGCCATTGGCTATTGAGCCTCCGCATAAATTCAAAATTCCCAACGAAAGCGTCAAGATTTCTGATTCCGGAGCAACGGCCAGCACGGTTTTTTCACTCAAAACGCGGGGAAAAGGCCGATTTACACAAAGAGTGTATATATGAGCGCTAAAATGGCGAATTCCAGACGCACCAACCCCTAAGTATCCGCTCGTTTCTTTGGATTCCCGGAAAAAGCTAGTACAAATGTCGTAGCAGCAAATGATAGGCAATCAGCGTCTTGTCCAGATAAGCCTGAAATGAGGCA
>DRPO01000384.1 GCA_011330835.1 Gammaproteobacteria bacterium
CTCCATTTGCTCGATCATCCGGGCGGCCCGATTGTAGCCGACCTTCAAACGCCTCTGCACATAGGAGATCGAGGCTTTCCGGGATTCGGTAACAATCGCCACGGCCTGATCGTACAGGGCGTCAGTGTCGCCCTCACCCTTGCCGATGGGCTCCAGACCGGGAATGGCCGCCTCTCCAGCCTCCGGCTCCTCCAGAATCTCGTCCAGGTAATCCGGCTTGCCTTGCTGACGCAGAAAGTCCGCTACCTGGTGAACCTCGTGATCCGCCACGAAAGCGCCATGAACGCGGATCGGCTGACCGGTGCCGGGAAGGTACAGCATATCGCCATGACCCAGCAGGTTTTCGGCGCCCATCTGATCCAGTATGGTCCGGGAGTCGATCTTGGAGGACACCTGAAACGCGATCCGCGTCGGGATGTTGGCCTTGATCAGGCCAGTGATCACGTCCACCGAGGGACGCTGCGTGGCCACGATCAGGTGAATGCCCGCCGCGCGCGCTTTCTGCGCCAATCGCGCGATCAGCTCCTCGACCTTCTTGCCAACCACCATCATCATGTCGGCGAACTCGTCGATGACGATAAGGATATTGGGCAATCTTTCCAGCGTCGGCGGCTGCTCATCCGGCAGCAGTTCATTGGGCTTCCACAGCGGGTCGGGGATCGGCTTCCCTTCCCGCTCGGCGGCGCGCACCTTGCGGTTATAGCCCGCCAGGTTGCGAACGCCCAGTTTGGACATCAACTGGTAGCGACGCTCCATCTCGGCGACGCTCCAGCGCAACGCGTTGGCGGCGTCCTTCATATCGGTAACGACCGGCGTCAGCAAATGGGGAATGCCCTCATACACGCTGAGCTCCAGCATCTTGGGGTCCACCAGGATCAGGCGCACATCCTGCGGCGTCGCCTTGTACAGCACGCTGAGCAACATGGCGTTGACGGCGACCGACTTGCCGGAACCGGTCGTGCCCGCCACCAGCATGTGCGGCATTTTCGCCACGTCCACCACCATCGGACTGCCGCTGATGGTCTTGCCCAAACCCAGCGCCAGCGGCGACTTGAGCTTGTCGAACGCCTCGGAAGCAATGATTTCACTCAGGTAGACCAGCTCCCTCGATTCGTTGGGAATTTCCAGGCCAATCGTCGACTTGCCCTGAATGACCTCGACGATGCGCACGCTGATCACCGACAACGAGCGCGCCAGATCCTTCGACAGCGCGGTGACCTTGCTGACCTTGGTGCCCGGCGCAAGGTTCAGTTCAAAACGCGTGACCACCGGGCCGGCGTGAACGGACTCCACCTCCGCCTCGACCTTGAAATCCCGCAGTTTCAGCACGACCTGGCGGGACAGCGCCGCCAGCTCCTGCTCGGAGTAACCCACATTCTGCTCACGCGGCGGATCGAGCAGGTCGATCGTCGGCAAACCACCCTCGGTGGGCGTCTTGAACAGCGGCAACTGCTTCTCCCGGACCGGGCGGCTGCTGATCCTGGGCTTTTTCACCTTTGGCTCGATTTTCGGCTTCTTGCGCTTCTTCAGTTTCGACTGGGTTTTCTCGAAAACCTCCTTGCGCGCCTCCTGAACCTTTTTCACCGCCCGGCGCGCTTTCAAGCCGGTCAGCCGCAACCACAGCCATTCGAAGGCGGTAATCGTCCAGCCGCCAACCCGGTCCAGCACCACGAACCATGAAAGCCCGGAAAACAAGGTAAATCCCGCCAGGAACACCGCCAGCAGCAGCAAGGTGGCCCCCACCTCGCTGAACCCTTCGATCAACGCGGCGCTGATGCCCTCCCCGAGCAAACCGCCCGCGTGCATGGGCAACGCCGCGCCCGAAAAGTGAATCGCCGCCAGCCCGCAGCCCGTCATCAGCGTCAGACAGAAACCAATCCAGTGAATGCTCAGTTCCAGCCAGTCGAACCGGCCAGACTCCCGTTCACCCTTGAACACCAGCCAGGCGCTGATCGCGACCATGACCGGGGCCAGATACGCCATGTAGCCAAAAAGATAGAAGAAAACATCCGCGAACCAGGCGCCGATATGCCCCCCGGCGTTGTTCAGCACCGCCCCGACGCCGGTATGCGACCAGCCCGGATCGCGCGGATCGTAGGTCGCCAGCGCGATCAACAGAAAGATGGAAAGCGCGGCCAACACAATAAACGCCGCCTCCCGCAGCCCCCGGCTCAAGCGCAGCGTAAACGGCTTGCCCAGATCTGATTTTTTAACCGCCTGCCTCAACCTGATACACCAACTTAGATAATTGCCACAATTTATTGATTATAATTGGTTAATAAATCATAGCAGATTCCAGAATGAAAACGAACGCCTGAACAGGCGACAAGAGCCCGCGGGTCTCGTTACTCGCTCGCCACACACAAAAATCCCGGCCAAGGCCGGGATTTTATCAACCAGGTCGAACAGAGGTCTTTCTCAGAAGCGCCTGCGGCGAACAGCCAATCCGGTCAAATACAGCAAGCCGAGAAAAGGCAGGCCTATTCCACCGCCGCCGCCAAGCGTTTCGCGTCCGCCAGTCTCCCTTGTTCCAACCCCCGGCTGCCCCAAACCCGCTGTTCCCGTGACAAAACCGTCGGATGTAGCGCCGCCGGCATCGGCTTTACCGCCATCTCGAAGCTGCACTTTCACCTCCGTACGATCGTCGTTGAACACAGCGGAATTGCTGTCTTCATCCTTGAACTCAGACCATTTGCCTCCGTTGAACAAGTACCAACGAGTCCCCGA
>DRPO01000385.1 GCA_011330835.1 Gammaproteobacteria bacterium
GCGGCTTTTTCCTTTTGAGTGTGGGTGGTGGAGCGGATGCGCGTCAGGCTGAGCAGGGCCAGCGCATCGCCCAGTGGGCCGCGGCGGATGCCGTTGTCGTTGTCGCCGTAGGGCAGCGGTGCGTCTTTGGAAATGCCGGCGAGTGCGCTCATGAGTTCGTCATATTTCTTCAGGCGCGCTGTTTTGTCGCTGTCATCCGCCATCAGTTGCCGCCAGCGCCGGTAGCGGCGTTCGGCCTGGGCCTTGTTGTGCCCCATCAGTGTCATCAACTGGCGGGTGGGGCCGCGCGCCATGTCGTCGGCGCCGAGCGTTTTGGCCAGGTTGAGCCGATCGTCGAGCCGGGGCTGTTGTTCCTTGAAGTAGTACACGCCGAGCGTGTCGATGAAGGTTTCGCCGCCAACGTCGTGCGAGAGCGCGCGCTGGACGATCTGGTCGTAGTCGTCCACCAGCGAGCCGGTGATGCGGTGGAAGGCGATGGAGGATTCGGGGTCGTTCTGGTTGAGACCCTTGGCCGCTTTCTTGGCTTCACCGGTCAGGGCTTCGGCGAGATGGATGGCCATGTGGAAGGGTTGGGAGGCGCGCAGAAAGACGAGGCCGAAACCGAGCGTGAGGCGGTTGGGCAGGCCCTCGATGTCATGCTCCTGACCCAGCTTTTTGAGTTCATCCTGGCTGGCGCTTTCGAAGGCTTCGGCGAAAACCTTGCAGTAGTCCATGGCCAGATCGGCGCGAACGATGACGGTGATGTCGTCGCCGCCGAGGACGATGGGACGGGCGGCGAGGCATTCGTCCCCCTGGCGGGCGGGCAGCAGAACCTTTTCGGTGGCTTCGCGCGCCGCGCTTTGCGTGGTGGCGGCGACCGCGGCGGAGAAAGCGCGAAAAAGTTTGACAAACTGGTCGTCATCTTCTTTGGCAGCCTTGCGAATACGCTTCAGTAACTCTCCCAGCCCGTTGCCATCGGCGTGGATCAGCGCGACGGTGCGGTCATCGCCGACGAAGGGAAAGGCTCCGGTCTTGCTCTCGCCCTCCAGGTCGGTAGGCCAGTCGCGCCAGCCGAGGTTGGCGTCTTGCGGGGCGTAGCGCTTGAGAAAACCGGCTTTGGCCAGATCAGCCATCTGCTTTTTTCGGGCGGTGGCGGCGTCTATCGGGCCGTCTTTTTCCTTCCACTTGGCGTTGCCATCGGCGGCCTGTCCGGTGCGCCGCGAGCGGGTGGCGAGCGGGCTGGCCAGCGGCAGCCGCGGGCGTTTGCGATTGGCGTCGGCATTCATGGCCTTGCGGGCGTCATCGAAGGCTTTGGCGTAGCTGTCGCCTTCGCCAACGCCCAGGCTGAAATCGATGCCCGGCGCCCATTGCTGGACGCTGAGTGTCCATAATCGGAGAAACCGCTCCAGGTCGTCGCGGTTGTCGCAGAAGGCGTAGATCGCGCCTCCGGCCCGGCGGGAAAATCGGATGGTGTTGCCATTCATTCCCAGCGCATCGATAACGCTGTTGAGCAGGTTGCCGTCGCCTTCGGTCATCTGGTCGAGCAGTTCACTGGCGCCGGCCACGTCGCGCAGCCGACCCGAGGCGAAGAGGTAGGACTGGATGCTGTTGAGTTCGAATACGAGTGCGTGCATGTCGAGTTCCGGTTGTTGGTTGCGTCAGGCGGCCTGGGGCGCTTGCGAGGTTTGCGTCTGGTCGGCGATGAGCCGGTAGCCGCCCATGCCCATGCTGGTGGCCTTGCCGGCGTGCAGGTATTGGCCGAGCCAGAGCAGGGGCCACCAGGGGGCGATGTCCGCGCCGCGAAAGGCGATGGAGCCGATGAGGCCGTCCATCTGGATGCGGGTTTTCTGGCGGTTGGAGTAGCGCGCCCAGTTGTACCAGTGAAGGTCTTCGTGCGTGGGCGCGATGCTGTTGGCTCTGTCGACCAGCGCCTTGAAGTCCAGGTCGAGCGCCGCGTCGTTGTGGAAATAGCTGAGCATGGAGACCCGGCGCAGCAGGTTGGCGACGATGGCGGCGAAGGCGAAGCGCGGGGGCGTGAGCAGTTGGCTGCGGTATTTGAGGCGCAGCGGGGAGTCGAATTGCAGGGCGACGATGTCGGGCAGAGGCGGCGTCGTGGGCGTTCGCGGAGGGCGCGGGGCGAGTTTTCCGGCGTCCATGATGGCGTCGAATTGTTCGCTGCCCGGGGCCGTCTCCTGATCGAGCCCCGCGATCTCGAACGTCCCGTTGGTCGGCCCGATGCCCAGCGCGCCGGCGCGTTCGAAAGCGTGGACGACATAGGGCAGATAGGCGTTGCCATTGCCGATCAGCGTGAACGCCAGCGGCAGGGTTTCGCCACGCCCGAGCCGCCGCAGATCGAGCGGCGGGGACAGGATGAACGGGTGTGGCGCGGCGGTGTAGCGGCGCATGTAGCGTGTATCCCGCGGCGGCGGCGTTTCAAATATGTATGAATAAACACATTGGCGATACAGCAGGCAGTCTTTGCAGTTTTTTTCGCTGGTAACGCAGGCGGCGCGCTTGAGCGCGTGCCCAAAAATGCCGCGCCAGGCGGAGCCGGAATAACCGTTGAACTGAATGGGCGAAGTGGCGCGAAGAATGAGTCTGTAGCGAGCGAGAGGAAGCGATAGATCCATGAGGCCCCCGGGGGTTGCTGGTGGTGAGGAAATTGTTCGGAGCATGGTA
>DRPO01000386.1 GCA_011330835.1 Gammaproteobacteria bacterium
AGCGCATCGGTCGCCTGGACCGGATCGGCCAGGCGGAGACCATTCATATTCACGTCCCGTTTCTCGAAGAGACGCCGCAGCAAACCCTGTTCGACTGGCACCATCGCGGCCTGGGCGCCTTCGAAGCGCCTTGTCCGGCGGCGCACGGCGTTTTCAGCGCGACGCGCGACGAGCTATGGGCGGCGCTTTCCGGGCAGGGCGACGCCTCCGCGCTGATCGACCGGACGGCTCAGCTGACCCGGGAGATGAACCAGGCGCTGCATCAGGGGCGGGACAAACTGCTGGAAATCAACTCCTGCCGTCCCGCCGAGGCCCGGCGGCTGGTCGAGCAGGCCGAGGCGCTGGATCAGCCGGAGCGCCTGTTCGCCTATGTGGAAAAGGTTTTCGATTGCTTCGGCGTGGATTACGAGCCGCATTCCGCGAAAAGCTGGATATTGCGGCCCGGCAGCCACCTGCAAGGCAGCTTTCCCGGCCTGCTGGAGGACGGCATGACCGTCACCTGTTACCGCGATACCGCGCTGGCCAACGAGGATCAGCAGTTCCTGAGTTGGGAGCATCCGATGGTTCACGGCGCGATGGAAATGATCCTGGCCGGCGAGCAGGGCAACACCGGCTTTACCGCGATTCAGCACCCCGGCGTCCGCCCTGGCTCGGTCTTTCTCGAATGCCTTTTCGTCATCGACTCCCCCGCCAGCGCCGCGTTGGCGACGCGACGATATCTGCCCCCGGCCATGCTGCGCGTCGTCGTGGATCAGCGGGGGCGGGAAATCGGCGAGCAGCTCACCCACGAACGCATCGCGGAATGGCGCATGGAGGTCAACCGCAAAACCGCCGTGCAGATCGTCAAGGCCTGCCTCGGCGATCTCGAAGAGATGCTGGAGCGCGCCGAACAGCACGCTGGGAAACTGGCCCCGGCGCTGATCGAAGCCTCGCGTGAACGCGCCGGGAAAATGCTCGGCGAGGAGATCGGCCGGCTGCGCGCCCTGCGTCGGGCCAACCCGAACATTCGCAACGAGGAAATCGTTCACCTTGAAGAAACCCGGGAGGCATTGCTCGACAGGCTGGATCGGTCGGTGGCGAGGCTGGACGCAGTTCGGGTGGTTGTTGGCGGGTAGTTAGCCTTTTTGCGCGCAAAACTGGAAAAAAGCTTGAACCAGGATTAAAATCATAATTCAACCTGTTGAATTGTATGGTTCTCGATCAAGCAACCGACGCTCCAGCCATGAATATCGGAAAAATTCTCAGTCTTAGCATTCTTTCTATCGCAACCCTCTCGGCTTGTGGAATCGGCGACAATCAGGCGGAAGCCACGTTGGGAGGCGGTTCCGACACGGTTTTGGGGCAGGAGGGGCTTCTCCTGTCGATTGGGCCGGACAGGGCGGGCGGCAGCTTCTTTTCTTCGCGCAACAACTCCACAGTGCTGCGGGGGGGCGTGATAGGACGCGGCGTCGCCAATTCGTCGCGATTGCGCAAGATCGTTCCGGTGCGTCTGGATTCCGGAATCAGCGGGTTCGTCGCCGACAAGGCCTATATCGCGCGTCAGGGCAGCGCGGACGAGACGATCCGGGTGGTCATCCCGGTCAAGAACACCGGGTCCCGCTTCGAGTGCCGCATCGCTCTGAAGGGAATCATTTTCAGGGGAGCGGCTGGCGCCAATCTGGCGATCGACGACAAGGACTTTGTCGAAGGCAGCGTCGGGCGTGCGACGACTTCCACCAATACCTGTCTGGGGCCCGGGGAAGCGGGTTACTCGCTGTTGATCGAGATTCCCGAGAACGGCGTTCGGTTGTTCAGCGAAACAGCGAGTATTGATGTCCTTGGAATCGATGTGTCCTCCGACCGGTTCGAGCCGGAAACCACTCGCGTGCTGCCCCGGTCTTATGTTGTGATCAATAGCGACAGCCGCGACTACCTGGTGACGGTTGATAACCTGGGCGGGCGGGATGTGATCCTCGATTCCGTGGGCCAGAGCGTTGTCATTCTGGACAACGAGGGCCTTCCGCTGGACTGGGATTTCCTCAGGTTCCAGGACGAACAGGAAGAGGGCGCGCGCATTGGCGCGTTGCTTGCTGTCGGGAGCAGTATCAAGCTGCTGGCGTTTAGCAAGTTTGGCGGGGTATCGGACTCGATACGACCGATTGTCAATTTCGATCGCAGTCAGTCCAGTCCGCGGCGCCTGGGACTGGCGGATGAATACCTCATCGAGCGCCGTGAAGAAGCGAAGAAGCTGGGCCTGCTGAAATAACGGGAAATGACGATGACCGGCATGGCGATGCTTTTTGTCATCCTGGCCCTCCTCGCGGCGTTGCCGAGCGCCAGTGTGGCGCTTGTCGTGACGCGATCGACCGCGTTGGGGCTGGCCAATGGTTTGGCGGTGGCCGCCGGGATCGTCTTGGGCGACCTGGTTTTCGCGGCGCTGGCGTTGCTGGGGCTTTCCGTGCTTGCGCAGACCATGGGCGGCCTGTTCGCCGCCGTGAGAGTTTTGGGCGCGCTGTATCTGATTTGGCTCGGCTTCAGATTGATGACGGCGGGCGAGACGACGTCTTTTGTTCAGCCGGAGGGAGGCGACGGCAGGCGCCATCTCGCGGTTGGGTTGTTGTCAGGCTTCGTTCTGACGCTGGGCGACATCAAGGCGATTGTTTTCTACGCCAGCTTGTTCCCGATGTTCGTCGATCTGGCGACGCCGAAAACAGCGGATATGCTGATGATTGGTCTGATAACGGCGGCAAGCGTCGGTGGCGTGAAAGCCGGCTATGCCCTGCTGGCGAACCGACTGGTTTCCGTGATCCGGCGGCGAGGCGCGGGCAAGGGGGTCAAAAAAGCCGCTGGAGGGCTGCTGGTGGGCGCGGGATCCTGTTTGATCATCAAATCCTGAGCGGGGCAACCGCCCGGTTTGCGATGGCGGTGATGTTTCAGCGTCTATACACCGGGAGAAAATCTACAGCCTGTTGATAAACCGGGAATTTTCCCGCTCCCCGCTCAAAAGCGTCAAGCCGTCTGAACAGTTGTCGTATCAGTCATCCGCTTTTGTTTCTCCGGGATTCGCAAGATTTCTCCATTCAGCGTTTCTCTTTCTTTACAGATACCGGCGAATATCGGGCCGGGCTCGGAAAAAAACGTCTTTCATCGCAGCCTCATGCAACGAAAATATCCGTCAAATCAGAGGCATGACAAGAAAGGCGCTGTTTTTGCATGGCCTCCGTCTCATCAATTATTCTTACAGGAGTAGGCATGCAGGAGAAAAGCCGGTTCGCCACGGTGGGCGTGAGAAAGTTTGTTGGGGGATGGATTGTTCTGTTGTCGGCGTGGCCGTTAACCGCACTGGCGGGTAACGCCAAGGTTGCGTACTACTCATCGGCGCCGCAGGCGGGAAAAATCGCGGTGTCGCTACTGGAAAAGATGGTCAAGAGCAGGGGCAGGGCGGCTGCGTTGTCCGGCGGGGAAGCGCCTGAGACGACCGTCGCTAGCGAGATACAGCTGGATGTGATCCTCGACGAGGCCGATCCGGACGTTGAGCAAGCCTTGCGCGCCATCAAGGGGCTGACGCTGCGCCACTTCTCGACCGCCTATCAGCGCGCCTCGGTCGCGATCGCCTCGCCAGCGGTTCTGTTCGAACTGGCGAAGCTGCCGGCGGTGCGCGCCATTCGACCGGAGTATGGCGCGATTACCCAGGCCGGATCGACCGAAAGTCTGGCCGACCAGGCGCTCAATGCTGTCCCCTTGCGCATCGGCAAGGGGCTGGATGGCGGCGGCCAGACGGTTGGCGTCCTCTCCGACAGCATCGCCGCGGCAGACAATCGCGACGGCGACACCAGCCTGCCGCCCGGCGGCGCGGGGACGCTTACCGGCAGTCCCGCGCAGGACTCGGGCGATTTGCCGCCCGCGATCGAGGTCATACGCGATGCGCCCGCGGGCGGCGACGAAGGCGCGGCGATGGGCGAGCTGATCCACGACATCGCACCGGCGGCGGATATCGCCTTCAGTTCGGCCTTCGTGGGCGGGCAGGCCGGATTCGCGGATGGCATCGACCAGCTTTGCCAGCGTTCGACCGTCCTGGTGGACGACGTGCTCTATTTCGCCGAGCCGATGTACCAGCCGGGCATCATCGCCCAGGCCGCCGCCAACTGCGTCGCCTCGGGCGCGCCGTACTTTTCAGCCGCCGGAAATCAGGCCAACGACGGCTTGCGGGGGCGCTTTCAGGATATCGATCCGGCTCATGACAATCGCAACTTTCCCGTGACCGGTGAGGATCTGCACGCCTGGTCGCCGGGCAACGCCTTTTTGCCCATCACCCTGTATCCCGGTACGCAGCTCACCGCCGTCTTGCAGTGGAATCAACCCTTCGACAGCGTCAGCCGGGGCAACGGCTCGCAAATCGACCTGGATCTCTATTTCACCTCGTCCCCCGAGTTCACGCCGGGTGGCGCGAATATCCTTGGCGCGGGCCACGACGCCCAGGGAGACACCGGCAAGCCGGCGGGCGACGCGGTCGAGATAGCGACCGTGATCAACTTCCAGCCGGCTCCCAGCAAGGTTTATCTCAGCATCGACCATTTCCAGGGGCAGAAAAACGCGATCCCGCAGGACAGCAGCGTCCCGCTGGAATTTCGCATTGTCTTCTTCATTCGCGGCAAGGCGGAGATCGAAGGCATCGCC
>DRPO01000387.1 GCA_011330835.1 Gammaproteobacteria bacterium
AATCTGGTTGGGTTGGATGACGCAGACTGGAAGGCGCATATCGATGCGCTGCGGGCCAGTAGCCAGACCGTCAAACAGCCCGCGTTTTGGAAAACTGCCCGTTTTGGCAGCGCGCTCCAGCCAGTGGTTGGCATTTCGCTGTTCGAAGCTCTGGCCTATTGCCAGTGGCTGAGCGAAGTCGCGGGCGAGGCTTACCGTCTTCCCAACGAACTGCAATGGGAGGCGGCGGCCCGGGGGCTGGGGTCAACACCCCGGCGCTATGCGTTTGAAGGCGAGTTGACGACTAATGTCTGCAATATCGCGGAGCCGCAGTGCTTCACTGGGGTGCCCACCCAGGTCGGGTTGTATGCAAAAGGCCGGACGCCGGATACCGGACTGTACGATATGACCGGCAATGTCTGGGAGTGGACCACCAGCGCCAGGCGCGAGGAACCGCCCTACGATCTTGAGCCGCTGTCAGGGCTGGAGGAGGCGTCCGTTCGCCGTGTTGTGCGCGGCGGCGCGTGGAACAACAATCCGCGTAACGCGCGCGCCGCCTATCGCAACCATACCTCTTGCGACCAGGAATACCCCATTCAGGCCACGCATCTTTTCGCCGATAGCCGCGTTGTAAAAACTTGACGTAGCGCCACTATGCCTGCGTTTTTACGCCTTGCTCTCGACGAAAATCCACGCACCCTGAACGGGGTATTCTTGGGCGCGAGAGGTATAAAAAAGCGAGGACGCGCCCCGCTTTTCCGTGTGTCGCTTGTCCGGGAAAGCCGGCAATCAGCTTTCCTCGACTTCTTTCATGCTCAGGCGGATGCGGCCCTGGCGATCCAGTTCCAGCACCTTGACCTTGACGATGTCGCCTTCGCTGAGCTTGTCGCTGACTTTCTCGACCCGCTCGCGGGAGATTTGCGAGATGTGGACGAGGCCGTCCTTGCCGGGCAGTACGGTGACGAAGGCGCCGAAATCCATGATCTTGGCGACCTTGCCTTCGTAGATGCGTCCGACCTCGATATCGGCGGTCAGTTGCTCGATGCGGTCCTTGGCGGCCTGTCCGGCGGCCATGTCCACGGCGGCGATCTTGATGACGCCGCTGTCGTCGATGTCGATGGTGGCGCCGGTTTCCTCGGTAATGCCCTTGATGGTGGCGCCGCCCTTGCCGATCACGTCGCGGATCTTCTCCGGATTGATCTTCATGGTAATGAAGCGCGGCGCGTACTCGGACATTTCCTCGCGGGCCTTGGAGATGGCCTTGGCCATTTCACCCAGAATGAACAGCCGGCCTTCCTTGGCCTGCGCGAGGGCGATTTCCATGATCTCGCGGGTGATGCCGTCGATCTTGATATCCATTTGCAGCGCGGAGACGCCATCCTCGGTGCCAGCAACCTTGAAGTCCATGTCGCCGAGGTGGTCTTCGTCGCCAAGGATGTCGGTGAGGACGGCGAAGTCGTCGCCTTCCTTCACGAGTCCCATGGCGATGCCGGCGACGGGCGCTTTCAGCGGTACGCCGGCGTCCATCAGCGACAGGCTGGAGCCGCAGACGGAAGCCATCGAGCTGGAGCCGTTGGACTCGGTGATTTCGGAAACCACGCGAATGGTGTAGCCGAATTCGTCCAGATCGGGCATGACGGCCTGGACGCCGCGCTTGGCGAGCCGACCGTGGCCGATTTCGCGGCGCTTGGGCGAGCCGACGCGTCCGGTTTCACCCACCGAGAACGGCGGGAAGTTGTAGTGCAGCATGAACTGGTCGCGATGCTCGCCTTCCAGCGCGTCGATGATCTGCGCGTCGCGGGTCGTGCCAAGCGTGGTGACGACCAGCGCCTGGGTTTCGCCCCGGGTGAACAGCGCCGAGCCATGCGCGCGCGGCAACACCCTGGTGCGGACGGAGATCGGGCGAACCGTTTTGTGATCGCGTCCATCGATGCGCTTTTCACCGGCGAGAATTCGCCCGCGCACGACCTTCTTCTCCAGCTTGCCGAAAGCGGCCTTGATCTCGTCTTCGCTGGGGCCGTCTTCGCTGGCCAGCTTTTCGACAACCCCAGCGCGAATTTCATCGAGACGGGAATAACGATCCTGCTTGTCGGCGATCTGGTAAGCCTGCGCCAGGTCATCTTCGATCTCGGCGGCGACCGCTTCGATCAGGGCGGTGTTTTCCTCGGGCGCCTGCCAGTCCCAGGCGGGCTTGCCGGCCTCCGAGGCCAACGCATTGATGGCCTCGATGGCGGGCTGCATTTGCTCGTGGCCGAAGACCACCGCGCCCAGCATGACATCCTCGGGCAGCAGTTTGGCTTCGGACTCCACCATCAGCACCGCGTTGGCGGTGCCGGCGACGACCAGGTCGAGATCGGAGTCGTCGATGACGCTGCGCTCGGGGTTGAGCACATACTCGCCGTCGATGTATCCCACCCGCGCGGCGCCGATCGGGCCATTGAAAGGCAGCCCGGAGATGGCCAGCGCGGCGGAAGCGCCCAGCATGGCGGGCACTTCGGGGTCGATTTCAGGATTCAGCGACTTGACGGTGGCGATCACCTGCACCTCGTTGTAGAACCCTTTCGGGAACAACGGGCGCAGCGGGCGATCCATCAAGCGCGCGGTGAGAATCTCCTTCTCGCTGGGACGGCCCTCGCGACGGAAAAAACCGCCGGGAATCTTGCCGGCGGCGTAAGTCTTTTCCTGATAATCGATCGTCAGCGGAAAGAAATCGCGTCCTTCCAGCGCGGACTTGCTGGCGACAACCGTCACCAATACGACGGTGTCGTTCATGTTCACCAGAACGGCGCCATCGGCCTGGCGAGCGATCTCGCCAGTCTCGAAAGTCACATTATGCTTGCCGAACTGGAATGATTGGGTAACTCTAGACATCTGAATACGTTCCTCTTTAACGGCGCAATCCAAGGCGCTTGATGAGATCCTGGTAGCGCTCACTATCCTTGCGTTTCAGATAGTCCAGCAGTTTGCGTCGCTTGTTGACCATCTTGATCAGACCCCGACGCGAGTGGTGATCATGCTTGTGTTGCTTGAAATGTTCGGACAGGTCGTTGATGCGGGTCGTCAAAAGAGCGACTTGCACCTCCGGCGACCCGGTATCCTTTGCGTCCCGCTGGTAGTCCTTGATGACCGCCGCGGTGACTTCAGTCGATAACGCCATAAGCCAAAGCTCCAGAGTGTTGTGCAAAAAAAGGGGCGCGATTATACCAAGTCTTCAGGGATTTGCAGCAAGATTCCGCAAAAGGACACTCAACGGCTTACCGGCGAACGACAACCCAAGGAGAGATACCGAACCCCCATGCCGGCAAGATGCCGGCGCTCCCAAGCGCCCCTCCCTGGGAGCGCCAGCGTCCCGCCGGCCCTGCGGCAATGTCGGGCGCGGCCCGACAAGCCGTCAGGCAGGGATGCCGGCGCTCCGCCATTGCCCTATGCCTTCAGGCTCCTGGAAACAATCTCGTAGACATCGCGCGACAGTCCGGGCCGTGTCTGAAGGCTCTCCAGTTCCTTGCGCATCAGCGCCTGGCGATCATCGTCATAATGCCGCCAGCGGGTGAACTGCTTGGCCAACCGCGCGGCGACCTGGGGGTTGATGCTGTCGAGGGTTTGTATTTGTTCGCCCACGAAGCGGTAGCC
>DRPO01000388.1 GCA_011330835.1 Gammaproteobacteria bacterium
CATTCCGGGCTGAGTGATGCGAAGACCCGGAATCCAGTCACAACCCTGGATTCCCGCCTTCGCGGGAATGACGGGAACGGGGGACCGCCATTCCGGGCTGAGTGATGCGAAGACCCGGAATCCAGTCACAACCCTGGATTCCCGCCTTCGCGGGAATGACGGGAACGGAGACGTCAATCAGGACGCAACAAGAACAGAAAAACGCTGTAGAGAAAGAGCCCGGCAAACGCGATCAGCGTCCACTCCGGGATGCTCAACCCCAGAAAACGAAAAACCACTTCCGCGCAATCCCCGGCGCCGTGGAACATTTTTTGAACCACTTTCCAGGGCGGCAGGGTATCCAGCCAGTATTGCAAGCCGGGGCCGCATTCCGGAACAAGGCTTGGCGGCTGATGCTGTAACCAGACATGCCGCCCGGATACGCCGACCCCCACCAGGCTAACCAAACCCACCAGCGCGAAATAGATTTTTCTTCCCCAACCGCTTGGGCCGTGCAACAAACCAGCCAGAAAAACCAGCGCCAGCGCCAGCACGACAATGCGTTGCAGAATGCACAGGGGACAGGGTTCGAGTTCAAGGTAATATTGAAAGAACAGCGCGCCGCCGATCATCCCGGTCGTCGCCAGGAAACCCGCCAGCATTTTCACCCGGAACCCGTTCATCCGGCGGAGGCTTCCCCGGAGATCGAGTCCATCGGATCGTCAGTGGATGTCCCCCCATTGGCGGCGGCGGGCCGCCCCGGGCCGACCGGCTTGAGTTTCCAGATATCCTCGTTGTAGTCCCGCATGGTGCGATCCGTGGAGAAAAAACCGCTGGACGCGGTGTTGAGAATACTCATGCGCGTCCACTGCTCCCGATCTTTCCAGGCCCGCGCGACTTCCTCCTGGGCGCGCACGTAATCGGCGAAATCAGCGAGCGTCAGCCAGGGGTCATGCGGGCTTTTCAGCGAGGCGATCAGGTCATCGAAAATGCCGGGCTCCCAGGGGTTGAAATAACCGCCTTCGAGCAGGTGCATGACATGTTGCAGACGCTCGTCATTTTCGATGAAGCTTTGCGGGTTATAGTGGCTGCGCAAGGCTTCCGCCTCCTCGGCCTTGAGGCCGAACAGAAAGAAATTTTCCTCGCCCACCGCTTCGAGAATTTCGATATTGGCGCCGTCGTATGTCCCGATGGTGAGCGCGCCGTTCATCATGAATTTCATGTTGCCGGTGCCGGAGGCTTCCTTGCCGGCGGTGGAAATCTGCTCGGAAAGATCCGCGCCGGGCGCAATCACCTCCATGGCCGAGACGTTATAGTTGGGAAAGAACGCCAGCTTCAGACGATCGCCCACATCCGGATCGCCGTTGACGATTTCCGCCACGTTGTTGACCAGCTTGATGACGCTCTTGGCGATCGCGTAACCGGGGGCCGCCTTGCCGCCAATCAGCACGCAGCGGTTCACCCAACCCTCGGCGTCGCCCTGCTTGATCCGGTTGTACAAGTGGATGACATGCAGCACGTTCAGAAGCTGACGCTTGTATTCGTGGATCCGCTTGACCTGGACATCGAACAACGAATCGACATTGAACCTCACGCCGCATTCCTTTTCCACCAGAGCCGCCAGGCGCTGCTTGTTCTCGCGCTTGACGGCGCGCCACTGCTCGCGAAAGTCCGGATCCTCGACAAACTCCCTGGCGCCGATGCGCTTGATCTCGTCGAGGTTGGCGACCCAGTTGCGGTCGATCCGCTCAGTCAGCAGCCGGCTCATGGCCGGGTTGGCGTGAGCGACCCAGCGACGCGGGGTGACGCCATTGGTCTTGTTGTTGAACTTCTCCGGCCAAAGCTCGTAGAAATCATGGAACAGCCCCTCGACCAGCAAGCGGGAATGCAGCGCGGCGACGCCATTGACCGAGAAGCTGCCGACAATCGCCAGAAAAGCCATGCGGATATGCTTGGGTTGGCCTTCCTCGATGATCGACATGCGCCGCAGGCGATCCGCGTCCCCCGGCCATTTGAGCGAAACCTCGCGCAGAAAACGGGCGTTGATTTCGTAGATGATCTCCAGCAGCCGGGGCAGCAGCCGCTCGAACAGCGGCAACGGCCACTTTTCCAGCGCCTCGGGCAGCAGGGTGTGGTTGGTATAGGCCATGGTGTTGGACGTGATCTCCCAGGCCTCGTCCCAATCCATCCCTTTTTCGTCCATCAGGATCCGCATCAGTTCGGCCACCGAAATCGTCGGATGCGTATCATTCATCTGAAAGACATTCTGCTCGGCGAAGCGGCTGTAATCATTGCCTTCGAGCTGCTCCCACTGACGCACCACGTCCTGCAGGCTGGCGGAGGCGAGAAAATACTGCTGTTTCAGGCGCAGTTCCTTGCCATTCTCGCTGCTGTCGTTGGGGTAG
>DRPO01000389.1 GCA_011330835.1 Gammaproteobacteria bacterium
CGATTGCACCAACCAGCCGCAATATGTCTATGTGGCCGCTGCGGCCGGGACCCGGGCCGCGATCAACATGACCGGCGGCGACGCGGCGCTCGATCTCACCGCCATGCCGGCCGTGGTGTTCACCGATCCGGCCGTGGCCTCGGTGGGCCTGACCGAGGCGCGGGCGCGGCAACAGGGCATCGCCACCGAATCGCGGCGGCTCGATCTGGAGAACGTGCCACGCGCGCTGGCCAACTTCGACACCCGGGGCTTCGTCAAGCTGGTCGCCGAGCGCGGCAGCGGTCGCCTGCTCGGCGCGCAGATTCTCGCCGCCGACGCCGGCGAAATGATCCAGACCGCCGCGCTGGCGATTCGCAACCGCATGACGGTGGAGGATCTGGCCGGCCAGCTGTTCCCGTATCTAACGATGGTCGAGGGAATCAAGCTCTGCGCCCAGACCTTCAGCAAGGATGTGTCGCAACTGTCCTGCTGCGCCGGATGAACGTGAGCCCGCCAAACCCATCATCCGATCGACAACGACTCGCCATGAACGACAAGCGCAACGACTCCAACACCAACGGCCTCACCATCGGCCAACTGGCGCGCCAGGCCTCGGTGAATGTCGAAACCATCCGTTATTACCAGCGCATTGGCCTGATCAGTGAACCTGAAAAGCCCGCGCGCGGCTATCGACGTTATCCTACCGCGACCACCGACCGCATCCGCTTTATCAAACGCGCCCAGACGCTTGGTTTCACGCTCAACGAAATTATGGAGCTGCTCACCCTGGATGACGGCAACTGCGAAACGGCGCGCAAGATCGCCGAACACAAGCTCGAAGCCATCCACCGCCGAATCGAAGACCTGACCGCCATGCGAAACGCGCTTACCGATCTGATCGAAAGCTGCCGGAACAATGCCGAAGGCGGGGATCGCTGCGCCATTATCGAAACGCTGACCCGGGATCCGACAGTATTTGAGCGATTTTTCCGACCGAATCCGCCAGTCCGGTAAAAATCAGGCGAATCGAAGCGATTTTCAACAACCCGCTTGCGTAGCGAGCCGGCGCATCAGCCCCTGTGATCCCGACCTTTCTCTCCGGCGAGAAAGTCTCTGGCCAGGGCGAGGTAGATGGGACGGGGGCACAAATGTCTGGACACCCATTGCGCCAGCAGGGCGGTGGCCATCAGCGGAAGCAGCAGGCTCTGGTCGTCGGTCATTTCCATGACGATGACGACGGTGGTGACGGGCGATTGCACGACGCCGGCGAAATAGCCGCCCATGCCGAGCAGGGCGACCACGGCGACCGGGGCGTTGGGCAGCAGCGGCGAGAGTTCGGCGCCAAGCGTCGCGCCGGCGGATAGCGAGGGGGCGAAGATGCCGCCGGGGATGCCGCTGAGGTAGGAGACGGTGGTCGCCAGCAGTTTGAGCAGCGGATACATCAGCCCGCCGCCTTCGCCGTGCATCAGCGCCTCCCTGGCTTGTTCGTAACCCGTGCCGTAGGTGGTTCCGCCGGAGATCAGGCCGATGAGGGCGATTGTCATGCCGCAGCCCAGCGCCAGCAGGTAGGGGTGCTCGCGCCGCGCGCGGGCGATGTATTGCCCGCCGAACACCAGCGAGCCGCTGAACAGCCCGCCCAGCAGGCCGCCGGCGACGCCGCACAGCAGGATCGCGCCGATGGCGTCGAGCGGCTCGGTTGTCGCGCTGACGGTTCCGAAGTAGGCGTAGTTGCCTTGCAGGGCCAGGGCGGTCATGCCGGCCACGATGACGCCCATGAAGACCACGCCGGTGGTTCGGGACTCGAAGCTGCGGCTCATTTCCTCGATGGCGAAGACGATCCCCGCCAGGGGGGTGTTGAACGCCGCCGACAGGCCCGCCGCCGAGCCAGCCAGGATCAGGCCGCGCTGGCTGACGTAGCCGGGAAATCGCGCCAGTTTCGACAATGAATGACTGATCGCCGCGGCGATATGCACGGTCGGCCCTTCGCGTCCGATGGAAGCGCCGCAGGCCAGCCCGAGAACGATCATCGCGCCCTTGAACAGGCCGGAGCCAAGCCCCAGCACTTCGGCCCGGCGGCGCTTGTCCTTGACGTCAAGCATGGCGATGGCCTGGGGGATGCCGCTGCCCTGCGCGTCCGGGAAGAAGCGCCGCGTGAGCCAGACGATGGTCACCAGACCCAGCGGCGACAGGATCAGGGTGATCCATGGCGTGGTCATCGTCAGATGCTGGATGAAGGCGCTGGCGCAGTCGCTGGCCCAGGCGAGAATCGTCGCCGCGAGGCCGATCAGCACCGCGCCGCCCCAGAACAGCGCGCGAATCTTCCAGGCGGTTGGGGAACGTAGCTGACGGTAAGTGCGTCGCCACTGTCTACGGGGCATCCGTTTCCTCTCTGGTCTCTTTGGCGTCGGTTAGCAGGCGCAGATGTTCGAACACCGAATCGCGTCCGAGCAACTGCCGGGCCACCAGGTCGGCGCTGACCACGGCCATCATTCCCGGCAAGATGATATTGGGTTCGCCGGTCATTTCCAGCAAGGCGAACAGCGCGGCCAGCGGCGCGCGCAACACGGCGCTCATCATCGCGATCATGCCAATGGTGGCGTAGAAACTTTCCGATCCGGTCTGGGGCGCGGCCTGCGCCCAGACGC